>JASFOT010000077.1:0-7922 GCA_050116375.1 Gammaproteobacteria bacterium
ACCATACGACCCGGGCAGTACATTTACGCTGACGAGGACGGCTGGCTGGTTGCGGAACAAGCCCTGCACAGTCAGGAGTGATTCCGTGTCGGCAGGGCCTCTAGTCAATCCGCTGGCCGGCAGCCCACTGGAGCGCCTCGGCCACCTCCGGAGTCGGCAGGACTGGGTCGATGGAGTCCTCGGCAACGAGAAAACCCGTTTCGTCCCGACTCAGGGTGCCCGGAACCTTTTCGACCTGAAGAACACTCCCCGGGCCGCCCTTCTGAGGGCCCCGGAAGTCGAATCCCTGGAGGTCAACCGGGAATCCTTCGTGCTCCTTGGCGCACTGAATCAGCAGCACTTTTTCAGCGTCCCAGTGGAAGAGCGGATCTCCGCCCCGGAAAGTATGGAATTTCGCGACCTCCGCGGCTTTGCCTCGATCCTGGAGCCCTGGGAAGCTTCGCTGCTCGCGTATGCCCGGGCCATGGCGAACTGGCATCGCCATCACCGTTTCTGCGCACGCTGCGGCTCTCCGACAGGGCCGGCGAGCGCCGGACACGCCAGGGTCTGCCAGGCTGCAGACTGTGCGCGCCATCATTTCCCCAAAGTCGATCCCGCCATCATCGTTCTCGTATCGGACGGCGAGCGTTGCCTGTTAGGCCGTCAGGCGTCCTGGCCCGAGGGCCGTTATTCCACCATTGCCGGATTTGTCGAGCCCGGCGAGAGCCTGGAGGATGCGGTGAGACGTGAGGTCCTGGAAGAGACCGGCGTCAGGGTATCCGACGTCACCTACCACTCATCTCAGCCCTGGCCCTTCCCCTCCGCACTGATGCTCGGATTCATTGCTCGCGCGGAAACCAGGGAGATCGAACTCCTGGACGGTGAACTCGCCGAAGCGAAGTGGATCTCACGCGAAGATATTCGGTTGGGCCAAGTCATTCTTTCACCCCCGGTGTCCATCGCATATGCGCTGATCCGGCACTGGTTTGACAGCAGGCCCGGATCCAGGCTCGACGAACTCCCGGCCTCCGGTCCGGAAGTCTGGCGCCGGGACCGATCCGGCTGATGTGTGTCCTCGCCTTCGCCTGGCGCGTGCATGAGCACTTTCCGATGGTCATCGCCGGCAACCGCGATGAGTTCCATGAACGTCCCACGGCACCGGCGCACTGGTGGGAGGATCAACCCGGACTGCTTGCGGGAAGGGACCTCCGGGAGGGGGGGACCTGGATGGGACTGTCCCGGCGCGGACGGTTCGCCGTTGTCACCAACATCAGGGAACAGGTGGACGCGGGCAACGGGGAACTCCGCAGTCGTGGCGGTCTGGTCACGGATTTCTTGGCTTCCGAGCTCTCTCCGGCAGCGTGGGCCGCGGATCTGGATACCCGGAATTACCCGGGTTTCAACCTGATATTCGGGGACCTGGAGCAGGCCCTTTATCTGAGCAGCCACGGCATCTCGGCCTCTGCCCTTAAGCCGGGCGTGTATGGTCTCAGCAATCATCTCCTGGATACCCCCTGGCCAAAGCTTGTGACGACGCGGGATGTCCTGATCCGCTGTCTTGACGCAGAAAACCCGAACGTCGACGGCATGTTCAGGGCGCTGGCGGATCCGCAACAGGTGGACGATGCCTTGCTGCCCGAGACCGGCGTGCCACTCGAGTGGGAACGACGGCTGTCGTCCGTCTTCATTGTTCACCCTGTCTACGGCACCCGCGCATCGACAGTGATGATGTGGGGCCGGTCCGGGGAGGCCTACCTGGAGGAAAGGAGTTTCACTTCCTCCGGCGAGAAACAGGACTCGAGACAATTCGAGTTTGCCCTCGAAGCGTCTCCCGGGCATTCCCGTGAGTCGCAGACGGCCTCCGTCAGGCCGCGTCGGCACCGCTGAAACAGCGCGCCAGCCATGCCCCGATATCCGATAACTCTTCCGGGCACACGGCGTGAGGCATCGAATATTCGTGCCATTCAACCTCGTAGGCCATTTCCCGCAGCGCTGCCGCAAGACGATGACCGGCCGCTACCGGTATCACCGGGTCATAGGTCCCGTGACCGACGAAAAAGCCGGTGCCGGCATTGGCGTCCGAACGCTCGGCCGCCAGTTCCTGGGCCATCAGAAGATAGGTGGACAGCCCCATTATCCCCGCCAGGGGCCGGGCCAGCCGCAACCCGCAGTAGACTGCCATGGCGCCCCCCTGGGAAAAGCCGGCCAGAACGATACGCTCACTCGGGATCCCGCGCTCTTGTTCCCGCGCCAACAGTCCTTCCACCATTTGTCGGCTCTGGGCAATTCCCTGACGGTCCTGCGGAGCATGTCGGTCGAAAGTGACGATGTCGTACCAGGCTCGCATGGGGATACCAGCGTTGATCGTGACGGGTCGAACAGGCGCATGGGGAAAGACGAATCTCGCCGGCGGCAGGCCGTTGGCCAGCTGCGGTACAACCGGTTCGAAATCATGACCATCGGCGCCCAGGCCGTGAAGCCAGATGATGCTGACCTCGGGCTCGGGCCCGGTTTGAAGTTCTACAGTTTCAAAATCCTGGCCAGACATTCCAGCCTCCTCGTCGGTGGAGCAGGGAGTCTAGCGGCAGATCGGGAATGGGCCCAGTGTTGACTTTATATGCGCATTAATGGAAACTTATGCGCATCTTTATGCGGACCCGAATTCATGCCCACCGATCCCAGCCTGCAGACGGCGAGGCGCGCCGAAATCCTGCGCATCCTCAAGCAAGAGTCCATCACCCGCCAGGAAGACCTGGTCAAGGCGCTGGCCTCGCGGGGCATGGACGCCACGCAGGCCAGCATCAGCCGCGACCTGAAAGAACTCGGCGTCGCCAAGGTCGGCGATCGATATATCGCGCCCCAGAACGTCCGATCCCAGGGCAACGTCAAGTTTGAGCTGCTCGCGGGGTTTGTGACGGGCGTAGCACCCGCAGGGGCCAATCTGACGGTGATCAAGACATCGACCGGCGCGGCACAGAGCGTGGCCGTCGCTCTGGATGAATCGGCGTGGAGCGAGATCGTCGGCACGATCTCCGGCGACGACACTATCTTCGTGGCCACGGCCGGCGTCCGTCAGCAGCAGTCCCTGATGGTCAGACTGGCGCAGGTTTTTCCCAAGGCACGTCAATCATGAGCAAATCCGACCCCATTCTCCTGGCCTTCTCCGGAGGGCTCGATACATCTTTCTGCATACCGTGGCTTGCCGAGACCTACGATCGGCCCGTGATAACGGTCACCGTGGACACGGGCGGCCTGGACGAGGATGCCCGCCAGTCACTGGAGGCGCGTGCCGTCGGCCTGGGGGCGGCGCGTCATGTCCTTGTAGACGCCCGCCAGCGGTTCTTCGACGATGTGCTGAAATATCTCATCTACGGCAATGTGCGGCGTGGCGGCCTGTATCCGCTATGCGTCGGCGCGGAACGGGTCCTGCAGGCCCAGACCATGGCCCGAATCGCCGGAGACCTGAATTCCGGCACGGTCGCTCACGGGTGCACGGCGGCCGGCAACGACCAGGTCCGGTTCGAGGTCGCGCTGCGCACCCTGAATCCCGACCTGGAGGTTCTGGCGCCGGTCAGGGATAACAACTGGACCCGGCAGCAGCAGATCGCTTACCTGCGGGATCGGGACCTGCCGGCACCTCCCGGAGGCGGCGCCTATTCCATCAATCGGGGGCTCTGGGGCGTGACCATCGGCGGGAAAGAAACCCTGGACTCCCGGGAAAGTCTTCCGGAGGACGCCTGGGTACTGACTCGAAACGCTTTCGAGTCACCCCTGCCGGGCCAGCGCCATTCGCTCACTTTTTCCAGCGGCGTCCCCGTGGCTCTGGATGACCAGGAAATGGATCCGGTGACGCTGATCGAGGAAATCGAGCGGCGGGCCGCCGGCTACGGAATCGGGCGCGGCATTCATCTGGGCGATACCGTTCTCGGCACCAAGGGCCGCGTCGCGTTCGAGGCCCCCGCGGCCGAAGTGATCCTGACCGCTCATCGGGAGCTCGAAAAACTCACCATGACCGGGTCCCAGCTCCGGATCAAGGAACCACTGTCGACGATCTACGGCGATATGCTGCACGAGGGTCAGCATCTGGATCCTGCCTGCCGTGATATCGAGGCGCTGCTGAGCTCTTCCCAGGACAGAGTCACGGGACAGGTCCGGTTGTTGTTCAGGCCGGGACATGTATTCGTGGAGGGAGCCATCTCGCCCCACTCTCTCCTCGCCGCGACCAAAGGATCGTACGGCGAGGCCGCCGGTGAATGGACGGCGGCGGACGCCCTCGGCTTCTCTCGCGTGAGATCGCTCCCCGGCATGCTGTATACACGCGCCGGTGAAGGTAAAGGAACGTGAAATGACACCCCTGATCGTGGACAAGATCGCGTCCGTGGCCGCCAGCTGCAAGCTCGGCCGGGAGGTGCGCGTTTCCGCTGACATCCCCTGCGAGGAAGGCGTCGTCCTGGCCGTAGAGGTTCTCAACAACAAGGCAAGCTACAACCAGCTGGAACTGACGTCCGGCCGCATGGCCCAGGTAAAGGCCGGGGACGTCGTCGTCGGCGCACTGGGCCACCGCCACGCGCTTTTTGGCTACTCGGGCCATGTTCCCGAATCGCTCAAGCCCGGCGACACGGTCAACATTCTCAATCTGGGAGGCGTGATCGGCATCTGTGACTCGGTCAATCCGGACCGCGGTCAGCCCTTCGAGTGCCGTACTCTGGGAACCGTGCTCGAGTTTCCCTACCTGGGTGAACGCATTGGCCAGCCGGCCCGGGTGGGCATCCACCAACTGGATCAGGGCCTGCCTCTGGATACCCGCGGCGTGCCGGTGGTCGCCCTGGCCGGCACCTGCATGGATTCAGGCAAAACCGCGGCCGCCTGCGCCATCATCAGCCGCTTCGTGCATCACGGGCTGCGGGTCGCCGCGTTCAAGGCCACCGGCGTGTCGCTGCGGCGCGACGTGCTGGCCATGGAGGATGCGGGCGCCCTGGAGACGGGCATTTTCACCGACTTCGGCGTGGTCACGACCACTCCGGCCACGGGACCGGCACTGACCCGCGCGCTGCTGAACCGCCTGTGCCTGAACCGTCCGGATGTGGTGGTGTTCGAACTGGGTGACGGGCTGCTCGGGGCCTACGGGGTCCAGACCATTCTGTCTGCCGGGGACATCCGTGATGCGCTGGACGCCGTCGTTCTCTGCGCCAATGATCCGGTGGCAGCATGGGGCGGGGTTACGCTGCTCCGGGACAGGTTCCAGATCGAGCCTGCGGTAGTGACCGGCAGGGCGACAGACAATCAGGTCGGCTCCGACATGATCATCGAGCAGCTCCAGGTGGCCGCATTCAATGCGTTGACCCATGAGTCCGAGCTCGGGAACGTGCTGATAGAGCGCCTGTTCCCGGATCGCTGCTGACGGCTTTTTTCGGGTTTTTCTTTTTCAGGTCCTTCGCATGAGTCACAGACGTCCTGTAGGAATTATCGGCGGCTCCGGCTATGTCTCCGGGGAACTGCTCCGCCTGATCGCCGGACATCCGGGCCTGACGCTGGGGTGTATCGCCTCGGTGTCGCGCTCCGGCAGCCGGGTGACGGAGACGTTCCCGAATCTGGCCGGTTGTTATCCGGAGACGACCTTTGTCGCGGTCCCGGATCTGGAAAGGTCCTGGGAAAACGGGGAGCTTGCCGGGGTGTTCTGCGCTGCGCCTCACGGGGCGGCGGCGAAATTGATCGACGGGCTTCTGGACAGCGGCGGCGATTCGCCGGGTCCGATCGTGGATATTTCTGCAGACTTTCGTTTCCGCGACCCGGAGACATTCGAGCGGATCTACGGGCAGGATCACGGCGCACCCGGGAGGACGAACCTTTTCACCTGCGCTGTGCCGGAGCATCAGCAGACGATCCCGACGCCCCACGCGGCGCAGCCGGGATGTTTCGCCACGGCCATGCTAATCGGGGTTGTTCCATTGCTGCAGTCGGGCCTGACGGAACCGGATTTCTTTATCTCCGGCGTCACCGGCAGTACCGGCTCGGGAAGCACCCCGATACCCACGACGCACCATCCCGAGCGGCATTCGAATCTTTTTGCCTACAAGCCGTTGGCGCACCGGCATGCCCCGGAGGTGGAAACTATTGCCGAGGCCGCCACGGGTCGGAAACCGGCGATCCGGTTTGTGCCTCACTCGGGGCCATTTGCCCGCGGCATTCACGTCACGATCCAGGGACGCCTGGCCGACGGAGCAGGTCCCGAGGCCCTCGCCGCAGCACTGGAAGCCAATTATGCGGGCCACACATTCATCGAGGTGGTGGACGCGCCGCCGCGAATCAAGGATGTGGCGGGATCGAATCGGGCGAGACTGCATGTGGCTTGCAGCGACGGGAATTACGCCCTCCTGGTAGTCATAGACAACCTGATCAAGGGCGCCGCCGGTGGCGCCATACAGTGGATGAACCGTCTGCTCGCTCTGCCGGAGGCGGCCGGCCTGACCCAGGCCGGACCGGCATGGATATGACCGCGGACCAGATGCCGTTGCGTGAATCGGACTGGACGGTTCCGGTTTACGCCCAGCTGCCCGTGGAGCCGATTCGTGGAGACGGCGTCTATCTTGAAACCCGGGACGGCCGACGGATCCTGGACCTCTACGGAGGTCACGCCGTCGCGTGCCTCGGGTACGGTCATCCGGGACTGCTGGATGCGCTGCGCACGCAGGCCGAAACCCTGCTGTTCCAGAGCAATGCCGTCCCCATGGCAGTGAGGGCAGAGGCCTGCAGGGCGCTCGCCGCATTCGCGCCAGAGGGACTCAACCGGGTGTTCCTGGTCAACAGCGGCGCAGAGGCCAACGAAAATGCCCTGCGGCTGGCATTCCGGGTGACGGGGCGACAACAGGTTGTCGCGGTACAGGGCGCCTTTCACGGACGCACGGGAGCCGCAGCGGCCGTCACCTGGGGCGCCCGCGAGCGCTGGTATGGATATCCCCGGTTGCCGTTCCAGGTGAGCTTTGTACCGCCTGACGATGTCGCGGCCCTGACCGCTGCCGTAACGGAGGACGTGGCCGCGGTCATCGTGGAACCGGTGCAGGGTGTGGCCGGCGCCGTCGATCTGAGCGCCGAGTTTCTCGCAGCCGCTGAAAACGCCTGCCGCGCCTCCGGGGCACTGCTGATTTTCGACGAAGTGCAGTGCGGCATGGGCAGGAGCGGCTATCCCTTCGTGGCCCATGCGGTGGGGGTCAATCCGCATGTGCTCACCACTGCCAAGGGCCTGGCCGGGGGTTTTCCGGCCGGGGCCCTGGTGACCACGGACGAGATCGCCGATCGCCTTCAGGTGGGAGATCTGGGGACCACTTTCGGTGGCGGGCCGATGGCCTGCGCCGCCATCTCCGCGGTCATCAAGGCAATTCTTGAAGAGAACCTGATGGAGCAGGTCAGGGCCGTATCGGAGAGAATCCGTTCGACCTGCGTTCTGGGTCCCGTCCATGCCATCCAGGGACGCGGCCTTCTGCTGGGCCTGCGCACCGGCCCACCGGCCCGGGTCGTGCGGGACGCCCTGCTGGAACGGGACATCCTTGCCGGCACCAGCGGTGACCCGAATATTCTGAGGCTGCTGCCACCGCTGACTCTCGGCGAGGCGGAGGTGGACCGGCTGGCCCGGGCGTTGAAGGAGATCTCGGCGTGAACAACTTCCTGGACCTGGCGGATTTCAGCCCCGCAGGCATTCGCGAACTCGTGGCCCTGGCCGCGAGGCTCGAGAGAAAGCCCGAACCCATGGCGCTGTCCGGCAAGGTTCTCGGGCTCTTGTTCCTCAACCCTTCGCTCAGGACGCTGGCGTCATTCCAGTCCGGCATGTCGCGACTCGGCGGGTCCTCCTTCGTGATCTCACCTGGTTCAAGCTGGAAGCTGGAATACCAGCCCGGTGTGCCCATGACCGGGGAAGCCGCCGAGCACGTGCGAGAAGCCATTCCTGT
>JASFOT010000078.1:0-7886 GCA_050116375.1 Gammaproteobacteria bacterium
GAAATAGGCCAGATTCATCAGGTCGATATTCTGCACCTCAGGGTATTTCCGCAGGTGCTCGATCAGCTGCCGGAATACCGCCGACTCGATCTCGGTGCGGGTTGAGTCATCAATGCCTGGAAGGTCCGCCATCGTCATGTCTCCTGATCGTTGTCTTTCACATATTCTACCTGCCCGGCCACTCGACAGGCGGCCTTGCGGATCCGGGTCAGCGGTGGATCCGCGGGGGTTCGGAGCCCCGGCGCCTCGGCAAGCCCGCCGCTCCTGCCTTGCTATCTATTGCGGTATACATCTGTTAGAGTTTCACCTGCCGCGACGCTAATCGGTCGGCGGAGCGGCTCTCGCGGTAAACCCCACAGGCTAGCCTCGACGAATTGTTGCAGTAAACGAGAGCCCCGACCGATCCGGACGACTTGATTCGGGCGGCTTGGCGGGAGCTAGCGCAAACCATGTCTCCAGAGGCCGTGAGGCTCAATCCGGGCTTCGACGAGCCGTTACCGGTTAACGCAGGCGATACCCGGCTCTGACCCCGGGACATCCCGGTGTGGATGCGGGCCCAGGGGTGTTGTGGATGTCCGTACCCGGCCGTGAGAAAGGGTCGGGCTGAATGATCGAGAAAAGAATTTTTAAGGAATTTGCCGGTAATGGCAGATCATCGCCGACACGGTTCGTGTCCTGACCGGGCGGCGCTGTACTTACGATCAGGGCACGTTTGAATGAGTTGAGAATACATGAATATCTATGTTGGAAATCTGGCCTACAGCGTGACCGAAGACGAACTCCGCACGGCCTTCTCGCAATTTGGCAGCGTCACGAGCGTTAACGTGATCACGGACAAGTTCTCCGGCCAGTCCAAGGGCTTCGGCTTTGTCGAGATGGCGGATGACTCCGAGGCCGACGCGGCCATCAAGGCGCTGAACGACACGTCGCTGAACGGACGTAATATCAAAGTCAATCAGGCCAGACCCCGCGAGCAGCGTCCTGCCCGCAACAGCGGCGGCCGCTGGTAGCGAAAAAAGCGCCGTCAGGCGCTGGGCGCTCACGGCTGCCATGCCTGGCGGCTCGCGCCCGAAATGCGAAGGCCCGCCAAGTGCGGGCCTTCTTTTTTCGATCATTGCTGGTGGTGGGTCAGGAAATGGCGAAGGGCGCCATTTTCTCGATACCGCTGTCTTCACTGCCCCGACCGAGGAATACCTGCTGCCGGTGATAGGCCAGATAAGGCTGGTGTTCGTCCTTGAGGTGTTCCAGCCAGGCGGTTCGGCGCAATCCGAGCAGGTCCCACTGGAAATTGCTTACCGCGCTGGAGAGGATGAGCCGGCCGCTGAAATCAAAGGAGATCAGGCCCGCCGTGAACGCGGCGTCATAGAGAGGCGAGAGCAGCAGGCCGTTGTACGGATCCAGACGCTCCTCGTTGTTGGCATCCCGCCAGGGCTTGATATGACGAGCCTTCAGGAGCTCGGGCTGGGAACTGCGCGTGATGGCACACTTGCCGTCCCATATCTTGAAGACCCCCTTTCGGAAATCACCCAGCCCCATGCGGCTGGCCGCGAGAGCGCGCCGGGTTGACATATCCGGCCCGGAGGTCAGCACGATCGCCGAAATGGACTCGTCCCCGGCCTGCCCCACAGGGCTGCCCAGATAATCCAGGAGAAGCCGTCCGGCGCGCCCGTCGAGGGCAAACAGGTAGCCGTCGTAGTCGGAACCGTCGCGCCTGAGCGGGGACTGCTTTGCGGGGAGATGGGGCGCGAGCATTTCCATGACGGGTTTCAGAGCGGATGGGGGATTGAAATCCCGATAGTTCACGTCGATTTTGCGTCCCCTTGCCGTGCCTTCCGGGAAATTGAGTCCCTTGGGGCGATCGGCTTCATAGGGCTCCGACCGGGCGATTCCGACGGCAGGGAATGCCCCGTCCACGTAAGAGAAAATTACGTCCCCCGGCCTCACTTCAACCATGTTTCGCCAGTGGAAATAACTCTGCCGGGCGTCGTTCTCGATAGGCGCCCACAGGTAGTGTCCAAGGCGCTGATCCTTGAACATCTTCTGCTGTGACACCCACCAGTACGCCATATTGAAGTTCCTGTCCCGCGGTCCTTGCTGTCGCGATGCTCACGGGCCCGCAATCCATGGCAACAGCCCGATAGCGGGTATTGCCGGCATGAGAGCCGCGATTTCCGGAAGGGTAGCATTGCTGCAGGCCTTTTCGGCGCGGCATTCCCATCCCGATCCGTGTCGAGTCTGTTATAAGGTAACCCCCTGGACGAGGACGCTCTTTGATGGACGTCACACTACGCGCCGGCCGACTCGGCGCGCGATACGAAATCCCCCGCAACTTTCGGGGCCGTCACCGCGTCCCAGATTAGGACTTTTACCCGTTTTCTGCGCAGGACAAAACCCATGAGCAAGCTTCCCTGGCTGTTGGCTGTTGTGCTTGTTATCGGTCTGGCAGCCATTTTCCTCTGGCCTCGAACCGAGCCGCCGCCACCTCCGCCTGCTCAGGTTCAGGAAACACCTGTCGAGGAAAAGAAACCCGAGGTATTCGAACCGCCGCCGCCGATGGCCGCGGAGCCGGAGGTCGCAGTCGATCCCCTGCCGCCGCTGGAAGAAAGCGATAACGAGGTCCGCCAATCCGCCGTTGACCTGGCAGGGCAGCAGCCTGTGGAAACCTACCTGGTACCCTCTGGCATTGCCCGCAAGATCGTGGTGACGGTGGATAACCTGCCTCGAGACAGGGTGGCCATGCGGCTGAGGGCCGTGCAGGATTTGCCCGGCCGCTTCGCGGCCTCGGGGTCTGAAGACGCGCCGGTGCTGGATGGGGCCAATTTTGTCCGCTACCGCGCATTCGCGGCCATCGTTGAATCGCTGGATACAGAACAGGTGATCGCCGTCTACCGCCGGCTGTATCCCCTGTTTCAGGAGGCCTACCGGGATCTCGGCTATCCGGACAAGACATTTCACAGTCGAGTCATCGAGTGTATCGATGATCTCCTGGAAGCACCCGAAGTCCGCGCCGGAACCCGGCTGGTCCGACCCAAGGTGCTTTATGAATATGCCGACCCGGCTCTGGAATCCCGCTCCGCCGGACAAAAGATGCTGATGAGGATGGGTCCGGACAACGCCGGCACGATCAAGGCCAAACTGAGTGATATCCGCAGGCAACTCGTCGAGCAGTCCCGAGCCGGCTGGCCGGAAGCCTGAGGACCCTCTTCCAACTGTGAAAGCTGCGAACGGCTCGCCAATGCTGCAATCTGGACCTGCCCGCTGATCCGGCACTCGACGAGGAAATACGCATGGTTCGACCAGGCGGACGGGTACCCACGCCGCTGCTGATCATGTTCGGGCTGGTAAACCTGCCCCTGTCCATGCTGCTCTCGCCTACGGCGGCGGTGCTGCCTAACTTCTACCTCGATTACAGTGCCGTGACCCTGGGGAGTCTGGCCACGGCCACCTTTATCGCCCGGCTTTTCGACGGCTTCACGGACCCTTTGATTGGTTACCTGTCAGACCGGGCCGGCAACCGTAAGCCTTGGATGATTGCCGGGACGCTGCTGGTCGTCTTCAGCGCCTGGTTCCTGTACAACCCCTCCGCTGATGCCGGTCTGCCTCATCTCTTGGTCTGGTACCTGGCAGCGACCCTCGGCTGGACCCTGGTGGAAATACCCCACACGGCCATGGCAGCAGAGCTGTCCGGCGATTATCAGGAGCGGTCCCGGATTGCGCTTTACCGCCAGCTTCTGGGGTTTGTCGGCGGAATCCTGTTCATGGCCTCACCTCTGATCCTGCTCGGCGGATCCACAGCCTTTACCCCGGAGGTTTTCAGATCCATCTCCCTTTTCATCATGATGGCTCTGCCGTTGACCGTCGGCCTGATGTGCTGGCGGGTTCCGGAGCCTCGCAGGGGTCTGGGAACACGCAGTATCCGGTTTGTCGATCTCTGGCTGGCCCTCAAGAACACACCGCCGCTGCAATACTTCCTGATCACCCAGATTCTTTTCGGCCTCGCGACAGGCGCGGTGATGAGCCTGTTCGTGATCTACGCGAGCCAGTATCTCGGCCTGGCCGAGAAGATCCCCCATATCGCCATGCCCATGACTCTGGCGATGGCCCTGGGCATGCCCCTGTGGCTCAAGGTGATGAAGCGGGTCGACAAGCATCGGGCCTGGTCGGCAGCGGCTGTCGGCATGATTGGCATGTTGTGCCTGGTGCCCGCAATGCCGTCGGGAGAGGGTGCACTCGTGCCGATGGTCGCCGTCATGTCCGGTTTCGGTTTTTTTCTCGGCCTGTCGTCAATTGCCCTCCCGTCTCTGCTCGCCGATCTTGTGGATTACGATATCTGGAAGAATGGCAAGGACCGGGCGGCCATTTTCTTCTCGTTCCAGGCGCTGGTGACCAAGCTCAATCAGGGTGTCGGCGGCGCCATCGCCCTGTTCATCCCCACGCTGTTCGGATTCAGCGGCAAGGGAGAAATCACGGGCGCTGCCGAACTGGGGCTGAAGCTGGCTTTCGTGGGCTGGCCCTGCGTGCTGCTCATCCCCATGATCTGGCTCGCCTGGCGCTATCCCCTGGATCGGCGCGCTCACCGCATCCTCTCCCGGAGACTGTCCTCGAGAGGGATGGCGGCCTGAGCGGCGGGCTCCGGCCTCGGGATGCTGGAGGATCTTCGCTGCTGATCCGCGGCCTTCAAGGCTCGGTTCCGGGACGGCCTGAGAGTAGTAAACTACAAGATTCGATCACCGATTTTCGCCGGAGCCTTACATGCGGCTGATCAAGATTCTGGCCGGTATTCTTGTTTTGCTCATCATCGGGGTGGGCGGGCTGGTCTTTTATGCGGAGAGACTGGACTGGAACACCGTTCGGCCACGGGTCGAAAAAGAGATTGCCGAGGCGACCGGACGCGAATTCGAGATCTCCGGGAATCTCGACTTCACCCTGTTTCCCAAGCCCACCGTCAGTGCGGAAGGCTTGCGTCTGACCAACGCGGACTGGGGTTCGGCGCCGCTGATGCTGGAAGCAGACTCGGTCATTTTTACCCTGACGCTCCGGTCCATCGTTCTGGGCAATCCGCATGCCAGGGCGATTACGCTCAGGGGCGTGAAGCTGCTCCTTGAAGAACACCCGGATGGTCGCGATAACTGGCACTTCGACGGAGGCGCCGCCGGGGCCGCGGCGGGAGAGCAGATTTTCCCCAAACTCAGGAGCCTGGACGCCGCTGATGTCAGCGTTGTCTACAAGAGACCTGGCCAGGAGCCATTACGCGTGGCCTTCAACACGGCCGACATCGGTGCTCCGACTGTTGGCCGCGGACTTCGGCTTGATGCGCGGGGACAGCTCAATGGCCGCGATTTCACGATTGGCGGAAAGATGGCGCCCCTGGCGGGATTTCTCCGCGGCGGCCATCTTGAGGGCCAGATCGATGTGGAGAGTGGCGATCTTCAGCTCAGCCTGGACGGCGATTTCGGCAGGCTGACAAGTCTGGCGGGAGTGGATATGGCCTTGTCGGGGCAGGGTGACAGCGTTCCCGCCATCGGTGCCCTGGCCGAGCTGCCGGAGGATATGCGCGGCAAGTGGGCGGCAAATCTGCGCCTTGCGGGGGACGGGCATGGGTACCGTATCAGTGACGCAGACGTGGAACTCGGGGACTCCAGCTTCAAGGGAAACCTGGCCCACGACGTGGCCACGGGGTACAGCGGGACACTCGATATCGACGCACCGACGTACGAACTTCATCTGGACGGAAGCTTCGGTTCTCTCAAAGGCCTGGAAGGCGTTGACGCGAAGGTAGAAGGACAGGGTACGGATATGCCGCCGATCGCCGCCCTGGCGTTCCTGCCGGCGCATCTGAGAAGGGACTGGAAGGCCGATTTCCGTGTCAGGGAGATGGACGAGAGCCTGGCGCTGTCCGACATGAAGCTCAGGTTCGGCGGCAGCGATCTCGCGGGAACGGTCTCCATCGATCGCTCCGGATCCCGCCCTCGTGTCGAGGGAAAGCTTAAGTCCGATTTTGTCGATATCGCGTTTCTTCGGCGCGGTGATGTTCCTCGTGTCGTCCAGCAGGAACGGAGCGGGACCGCGGACGGCCAAGTTCTGAACGACGAGCCCATACCGCTGGAATGGATGAAGGCCGTGGACGCCTCAGTGGAAATTGACGCCAAGCGGCTTCAGGCGACGCTGTTCACGTACACAGACACGCTGACCCGAATCGAACTCGAAAACGGATTCCTGCGCGTAAAGGCGGAACGGGGCACGATTTACGGGGCGGACACGTCGGCTGAATTACAGTTCGACGCCAGCACCCAGCCGGCAAAGCTATCGATCAATGTGCTCGCCCGGGGTGCCGACGTAGGCAGAATCATGGGCGACTGGTCGGAGCCGCCTTTCATGGCCGGACAGGGGGATTTCGATATCCAGCTCACTGCCACCGGCAACTCGGCAGCGGCCCTGATGGGAAGCGTCTCGGGCCAGGCACGTGTCGTGGTGGGAGAGGGCACGGCACAGGTCGGCGTTCTCGAGCAAATGGTCAGGACCGTCGGTATCAAGACTCTCGGAGTGCTGCTCGGAGAAGACAAAGCCGATGTAGTACCCATGAATTGTTTTGCGGCCAATCTGACCGCCGACGCGGGGGTCGTGAAGGCAGAAGTGCTGGTTCTGGACACGGACAAGGCTACGGTCTTCGGTTCCGGCTCTTTCGATCTGCGCAAGGAAACCTGGGACCTGATCTTCAAGCCAAAACCCAAACAGGTGACCCTCACTACTGCCGTTCCCATCCATCTGGGCGGAACGTTCCGGGACCCGGAGGTGTCGGCTGAAAAAGTGGGCACCCTGAGGAAACTTGCCGGAATTGCCAGCCTGTTCGTTTTCCCCCCCGCCGCCGTGGCCGGGCTGGTGGATTTTGGCGCCGGAGACAACCAGTGCGTTGATCTGGCGGCCGAGGGAAGCAAGAAATAGCCGGAGAAGTCTCCTGATGCCGAGGACGACGGTCCGCCTTCCAGCGGCCTTGCGGAATGTACGGTCATTGAGGTCTGCCGCTCCGAACAGTACTCTTGTGCCGTAGCCGCCTTGCTAGCTACCCGACCCTCGCGCCGTGTATCCAGGCGGAGCGAACGGCTTTCAGACTACGCAAACTAACATGACGAGGAGACATCTCCTCGCTGGAGGGGGAAGATGGATAGACAGAGATTTAACCTGGCCGGATCGGGACTTGGTGTGTGCTTGCTGCTGGCTGCCGGCGCCGGCCATGCCGGTGGCATGACCGCGACAGCCGAGATCAAGGGCTGCACCGACCCTAATATCTCCGGCACGGCCACGCTTACCGAGCAAGTGACGGCGGAGGGGATCAAGGAAGTGAAGGTGGAGATGACCGTGAAAGGCCTGAGCGACGGCAAGCACGCGGTTCACATCCACGAGGTAGGGGCCTGCGAGCCCTGCGGCGCAGCGAAGGGCCACCACGACCCTGGCCCGTTCGGACAGTCGCGGCCGGACAGCGCCGGCGATGAGAAGCCAGCGAAGGACATCAACCATCCCTATCACATGGGTGACCTGATCAATATCGAGAGCAAGGATGGCGTCGGCACCATGAGCCACACGACGAACCGGGTGACGCTTTCACCGGGACGACTGACCATCATGGACGAAGACGGCAGCGCCTTTATCATCCACACGTACACGGACACGTATTGCGACGAGGAAACGGATCTTCACAAGGGCTGCGCCGGCGGTCCGAGGGACGCTTGCGGGATCATCAAGGCAGCGGCTTACTAAATCGCATATCGCGCAGCGTCGAGGTCGAGCATGGCTCGGCCAGTCGCGAACGCCACGAGCCTGCCGGCGAGTGGCCGGGGCCGAGACGGTTTCCGTCGAGGCGAGTATCGTGCAGCGCAGAGCGCTGCCGG
>JASFOT010000079.1:0-7879 GCA_050116375.1 Gammaproteobacteria bacterium
CCTTCCTTGCGGCTGCCCGCAGCAGGGCTGAGATCATTGAGGCGCATCGTCACGCTTCCTCTACCTGTAAAAGGTACGAGACCTTGTTAATCATGCCCCTGTTCTCCGGCGTGTCCGCCACCTCCACAGAGTGGTTGATACGACGGAGACCCAGTCCGGAGACGCAGGCCTTGTGGCTCTTCAGGCGTCCGTTGAGACTTTTGACCAGGGTCACCCTGAGCCGGGACTCTTGCTTCGCTTTCTTCGCAGGCATCGGCCTAACCCTGAATCTGTTCCACGGTCTTGCCGCGCTTGGCGGCGATCGCTTCGGGCGAGTTCATGTCGGCGAGCGCCTTGATAGTCGCCCGCACCACGTTGATCGGGTTGCGCGAACCATAACTCTTGGCGAGCACGTTGCGTACGCCCGCACATTCGAACACTGCGCGCATGGCACCTCCGGCGATAACGCCCGTACCTTCCGAGGCCGGCTGCATATAGACCTTGGTGGCGCCGTGAAAGCCGTTCATGGCGTACTGAATGGTGTCGCCCTTCAGGCTCACCCGCTGCAGGTTCTTTCGCGCCGCCTGCATCGCCTTCTGGATCGCGAGCGGAACTTCCCGGGCTTTTCCGTAACCGAAACCAACCCGACCCGAGCCATCGCCGACAACGGTCAGCGCGGTGAAACCGAACTGACGACCGCCCTTGACCACCTTGGCCACCCGATTGACGGCGACCAGCTTCTCTACGAGATCGTCGCCGACGCTGTTTTTATCTACTGCTGCCATACTCTAAAAACCTCTGGCGAGCCTCTAGAACTCGAGGCCGTGTTCACGGGCCGCTTCCGCGAGCGCCTTCACACGACCGTGATAACGGAATCCGGACCTGTCGAAGGCCACCTTCGTCACGCCGGCCTCTTTCGCCTTTTCGGCAATCGCCTTGCCCACCGCTACCGCGGCCGACACGTTGCCGGTGCCCTCCAGGCCTTCGCGCAAATCCTTCTGGACTGTCGACGCAGCCGCGACGATCTGGTCGCCCTCGGGGGCGATGACCTGCGCATAAATGTGCCGCGGCGTGCGATACACGCTGAGACGATAAACGCCCAGTTCCCGCAGCTTGGACCGCGTCCGGCGAGCCCGGCGCAAACGACTATGCTTTTTATCCATGTCTCGCCCCGCCTACTTCTTCTTGGCTTCCTTGATCACGACGCGCTCGTCCGCATAGCGGACACCCTTGCCCTTGTAAGGCTCCGGCGGACGGAAGGCCCGAATCTCGGCGGCCACCTGGCCGACCTTCTGCTTGTCGGTACCCTTTACGACGACCTCGGTCTGACTCGGCGTCTCGACCGTGATTCCCTCCGGAACCTCGTAATTCACAGGATGCGAGAAACCCAGGGTCAGGTTGAGTTTCTTGCCCTGGGCCTGGGCTCTGTAACCGACCCCGCGAAGCTCCAGCTTGCGCTCGAAACCCTGGGAGACGCCGGTCACCATATTCGCGAGCAGCGCCCGGGTCGTACCAGCCATGGCCGTAAGCTTGCGGCTGTCGCCGCCACTCACGTTCAGACTATCGCCATCCTGATCGACGCCGATTCCCTCGTGCAGCGCCAGCGACAGGACTCCGTTGGGGCCCTTGACGGTGGCGGTGCCGCTGGCGAGCTTGAACTCGACTCCCTTGGGAAGTTCGATCGGCTTCTTTGCAACTCTAGACATGATCCTTTCTCTCGATCTCTCCGGGCTCAGGACACGACGCAGAGAACTTCTCCGCCGTGACCCTCTGTCCGGGCCCGACGATCACTCATCACTCCCTGTGACGTGGATACAATCGCCACGCCCAGGCCACCCATGACCTTCGGGAGCTCGTCCTTGCCACGAAACACGCGCCGCCCGGGCGTGCTCACCCTCTGAATGTGCTCGATCACCGGCTTGCCGCTGAAATACTTCAGCTCCACCACCAGGCTGTCCTTGCCGCCGTCCGACTCCTTGCGGAAATCGGCCACGTAACCCTCGTCCTTGAGGACCTGCAGGATGGCCTGCTTGATCCCGGAAAACGCCACGCGGACGTGGGCCTTGCCGGACCTCTGGCCGTTCCGGATCCTGGTCAGGAGGTCCGCTATCGGGTCGGTCATGCTCATTTAAGGTTCCTCGATTCCTCTGGTCCCGGGCCTTCTGCTACCAGCTGGCCTTGGACAGCCCGGGGATCTCGCCGCTCATGGCCGCTTCCCGCAGCTTGTTCCGCGCCAGTCCGAACTTCCGGTAATAACCCTTGGGCCGGCCGGTCACGGAACAGCGGTTACGCAGCCGCACCGGGCTCGCGTCCCGGGGCAGCGCCTGCAGCTTGGCGAGCGCCTCGGCCCTCTCTTCGTCAGAGCTCTCGGGGCTGCGGATAATCTCTTTCAGCCGGGCGCGCTTTTCGGCGAAGCGAGCCACCACTTTCGCCCGCTTGATTTCCCGCTGAACCATCGACTTTTTGGCCATTAACTCAAATCCTCACTTTCTGAAGGGGAAACTGAACGCTTCGAGAAGCGCCCGCCCCTGCTCGTCATCCTTCGCGCTCGTGGTGATGGTGATATTCATCCCCCGAATCGCGTCGATCTGGTCGTAGTCCACTTCCGGGAAAATAATCTGCTCGCGGACACCCAGGTTGTAATTGCCCCGCCCGTCAAAGGACTTCGCGTTCAGCCCGCGGAAATCGCGGACTCGCGGGATGGCAATATTGATGAGCCGATCCAGGAACTCGTACATGCGTTCCCGCCTAAGCGTCACCTTGCAGCCAATGGGAAAGCCGTCCCGGATCTTGAAACTGGCCACCGACTTTCTCGCCCGAGTCATGACGGGTTTCTGACCGGTGATCTTCTGCAGATCCTCCATGGCGTGGTCCAGCGTCTTGCGGTCACTGGTCGTCTCGCCGACGCCCATGTTGAGGGTCACCTTCTCAATCCGCGGCACCGCCATCGGATTGTCCAGCCCCAGCCGCTCCATCAGCTGTGCGACGACTGTTTCTTTGTAGTATTCCTGCAGCCTAGCCATATCGACCACCCGGACTTAGACGTCCACCACCTCATCGTTGGATTTGAAGAAACGCACCTTCCTGCCGTCTTCCAGCGTCTTGACGCCCACCCTGTCTCCCTTCTGGGTCACCGGGTTGAAGAGCATGACGTTCGAGGCACGCAGGGGCATCTCCTTCTCGATAATGCCGCCCTGAACACCCGCGTTGGGGTTGGGTTTCTGATGCTTCTTCACGATGTTGACGTTCTCGACGAGCACACGGTCATCGGGGAAGACCCGCAGCACCGTCCCGCGACGGCCCTTGTCCTTGCCCGTAATGACGATCACCTCGTCACCCTTCTTGATCCTGTTCAAAGCCATCTCGATTCTCCCGTTACGCCTCAGATCACCTCGGGCGCGAGGGAAATGATTTTCATGAAATTCCCCGTCCGCAGCTCACGAGTGACGGGGCCGAAAATACGGGTGCCGATGGGCTCCAGCCGGTTGTTCAGCAGCACGGCCGCGTTGCCGTCGAACCGGATCAGCGATCCGTCGGGCCGCCTTACGCCTTTGCGGGTCCTGACCACCACCGCATGGTAGACCTCGCCTTTTTTTACCTTTCCGCGCGGGATCGCGTCCTTGACGCTGACCTTGATAATGTCGCCCACACCGGCGTAACGGCGCTTGGAACCACCCAGCACCTTGATGCACTGGAGCCGTCTGGCCCCACTGTTGTCCGCCGCAGTAAGAACGGTCTGCATCTGGATCATGACTTCAGTCTCGCAATATCAGTGACGCCGTTGGCCGCCTGCAGGACGCGCCTATGCGCGCTCCACGAAATTGACGATCCGCCAGCTTTTACGCTTGGACAGCGGACGACACTCCGCTATCTCGACGGTATCGCCCACCTTGGCTTCGTTTTGCTCGTCGTGGGCCAGGATCTTCGTCGTGCGGCGGATGAACTTGCCGTAAACCGGGTGCTTGACCAGGCGTTCGACGGCGACGGAGGCTGTCTTGTCCATACCGCTGCTCACGACACGACCCGTTACGGTCCGCTGGCGGCTCCCCGCCGTCTGATTCGTCTCGCTCATCTCGCCTCACCTTCAGGGCGCTTGGCCTCCATTTCCTTCAATACGGTCTTGACGCGGGCGATGTCCTTGCGAACCTTGCCGAACTGGTCCGGCCGCGCCATCTGGCCGGTCGCCCTCTGCATACGCAGGTTGAACTGCTCGCGCCGCAGCTTGAGAAGCTCCTCCCGGAGATCTCCCGCAGACATGTTCCTCAGCTCGCTGGCTTTCATCACATCACCTGCCGCTTCACAAAAGTAGTGGCGATCGGCAGTTTCGCCGCCGCCAGCCGGAACGCCTCGCGGGCCACTTCCTCCGCCACGCCTTCCATTTCGTACAGCACCTTGCCGGGCTGGATCTGCGCCACCCAGTACTCCACGTTGCCCTTACCCTTGCCCTGTCGGACTTCCAGCGGCTTCTGGGTAATTGGCTTGTCCGGGAAAACCCGGATCCAGATCTTGCCGCCGCGCTTGACGTAGCGGGTCATGGCGCGACGAGCGGCCTCGATCTGGCGAGCCGTCAGACGCCCACGGCCGGTGGCCTTCAGCCCGTACTCGCCGAACGACACGGAGCTGCCCCGCAGCGCGAGGCCCCGATTCTTGCCCTTCTGCTGCTTCCTGTACTTGGTTCTCTTTGGCTGCAACATCTCGCTGACTCCTACCGGGACGCGGCCTCGGTGGCCGGCGCGGCCTCTTCACCGGTGTCGAACACCTCGCCCTTGAATATCCACACCTTCACGCCGATCACGCCGTAGGTGGTCACGGCTTCCGCCAGGCCATAGTCGATGTCCGCGCGGAATGTGTGCAGGGGCACGCGGCCTTCCCGATACCATTCGGATCGCGCGATTTCCGCGCCGTTCAGGCGACCGGACACCTTGACCTTCACGCCCTGGGCGCCGAGCCGCATCGAATTCGTCACCGCTCGCTTCATGGCTCGACGGAACATGACCCTTCGCTCCAGCTGCTGGGCGATACCTTCGGCCACAAGCTGCGCGTCCAGTTCCGGCTTGCGAATCTCCGCTATGTTGATACGGACGTCGGAGAGAGGCATGTCCATCATCTGAGCCACTTCTACACGCAGCTTCTCGATGTCCTCACCCTTCTTGCCGATCACGATGCCGGGACGGGCCGTGTGAACCGTGATATGAGCCTTTTTCGCGGGCCGCTCGATCTGGATCTTGCTCACCGAGGCCTGGGACAGCTTCTTCTTCAGGAAGCTGCGAATCCGCCAGTCCATGTTGACGAACTCAGCAAAACTCCGCGTGTCCGCATACCAGCGGGACGTCCAGTCCCTGGTGATACCGAGGCGAATACCGATTGGATTGACTTTTTGACCCATTACGGCCTCTCTAACCTATTACTCGTCAGCCACGCACACTGTGATGTGGCTGTTTCTCTTCAGGATCCGTGCTCCACGGCCCCGGGCCCGCGCCTGGTAACGCTTGTAGGTCGGCGCCTCATCCACCATCACAGTGGCGACTTTGAGCTCATCGATGTCGGCCCCGTGGTTGTGCTCGGCGTTGGCTATCGCCGACTCCAGCACCTTTTTCACGATCCGGGCCGCTTTTTTCGGAGTAAAACTCAGCGTCTGCAAAGCCTCTCCAACGGGCCTGCCACGCACCATGTCGGCAATCAGCCGGCATTTTTGCGGCGATACCCGGGCGTAACGGAGCCTGGCTGCTACGTTCATGGTCGTGCTCCCTTACTTCGCCTTCCTGTCCGCCGCATGGCCCCGGAACGTGCGCGTGACCGCGAATTCCCCGAGCTTGTGGCCAACCATGTTCTCCGAGATCAGCACAGGCACGTGCTGCCGCCCGTTGTGCACGGCGATCGTCAGACCCACCATCTCCGGCAGGACCATGGATCGACGGGACCAGGTTTTGATCGGGCGCCTGTCGTTCTTCTGCTGGGCTGCCGCTACTTTGGCAGCCAGATGTGCATCGACGAAGGGGCCCTTCTTGACCGAACGTGGCACGGTGAAATCTCCTACTTCCGATTCCGACGGCGCACAATCTGCCCGTCGGTCCGCTTGTTGTTGCGTGTCTTGTAGCCCTTGGTCGGGGAGCCCCAGGGAGTCACCGGATGGCGGCCTCCCGACGTGCGGCCCTCGCCGCCGCCATGAGGGTGATCGACCGGGTTCATGGCCACGCCCCTGACGGTGGGACGCACGCCCCGCCAACGCTTCGCGCCGGCCTTGCCGAGCTTCCGCAGGCTGTGCTCGTCGTTTCCAACCTCGCCGACAGTGGCGCGGCAATCCACATGCACCCGACGCATCTCGCCGCTGCGGAGCTTGAGGGTCGCATGGATACCCTCGCGGGCCGCGACCTGAGCACTGGTGCCGGCGCTGCGGGCCATCTGCGCGCCCTTGCCGGGCTTCAGCTCGATGCAGTGAACGACGGTGCCCACAGGGATATTCCGCAGCGGCAGGCAATTTCCGGGCTTGATCGGCGCCTCGCTGCCAGACATCAGCGGATCACCGGCCTTAAGGCCCTTGGGCGCAATGATGTACCGGCGCTCTCCGTCGGCATAAAGGACAAGGGCAAGATCGGCGCTGCGATTCGGGTCATACTCGATCCGCTCGACCCGGCCGGGCACACCATCCTTGTTGCGACGGAAGTCCACCACCCGATACCGCTGCTTATGACCGCCACCGCGGTGCCGGGTCGTGATGCGGCCGGCGTTGTTCCGGCCGCCGCTCTTGCTTTTCTTGGATACAAGGGCGTCTACCGGCTTGCCTTTATGGAGGCCCGCCTTCTTCACGCGGACGACGAAACGTCGTCCGGCGGATGTGGGTTTTGTCTTCTGCAGTGCCATGGCTGTATCTCTATGCCTTGCCCTTGCCTAACCGCGGGATACCGGTCACTCGGTCCCGAGGAAATCGATGTCCTGGCCTTCTGCCAGCTTGACGTACGCCTTCTTCCAGTTCGCGCGCTTGCCTGCCATGCGGCCAAATCTTTTATGCTTGCCGTGCACGTTCACCACCTGCACGCCTTCCACCTTGACCTCGAACATGAGCTCGACAGCCTTGCGGATTTCCGCCTTGCTGGCGTCCGGCCGGACACGGAACACCATCTGGTTGTGCTTCTCGGCCAGTACCGTGCCCTTCTCGGAAACGTGCGGGCCCAGAAGAACGGTCATCAATCTTTCCTGGCTCATCCCAGCTTCTCCTCGAGCCTGCGCACAGCCGCCACGGTCATGAACACGTGGTCGTACTGCAGCAGACTGACCGGATCCAGCGCGGTGACCTCGAGGATCTCCACGTCGCGCAGGTTCCTGGCCGCCAGGTGAAGCTTCTCGTCGAAGGCCTCCACCACGAAAAGCCCGTTGTCGACCCCGAGCTCCTTGAGCTTCTCGACCATCAGCTTTGTGCGGGGCTCGGCCACTTCAAGGGATTCAAGAATCTTCACCCGATCCTGACGCACCAGCTCCGACAGCAGCGACTGCATGGCGGCCCGATACATCTTGCGGTTGACCTTCTGGTCGTAGGAACGCGGCCTGGCAGCAAATGCCCGGCCACCACCGACCCAGATCGGGCTGCGAATGGTGCCGTGCCGGGCCCGGCCGGTGCCTTTCTGCCGCCAGGGCTTGGCTCCGCCGCCACGTACGTCCGAACGAGTTTTCTGGGCCTTGGTACCGGCTCTGCCGGCCGCCAGATAAGCGGTCACGACCTGATGGACCAGCCCCTCATTGAAATCCCGTCCGAAGGCGAGTTCCGAAACCTGCAGGTCCTTGCCGGCAGCCCCGTGCAATTGAAGCTTCATTGCCATGCCTTAACCCCGCGTCTTGACCGAGGGCCGGACGACCACGTCAGCGCCTCTTGCGCCCGGGACGGCGCCCCGAACCAGCAGAAGGT
>JASFOT010000080.1:0-7860 GCA_050116375.1 Gammaproteobacteria bacterium
CGGCCGGTGCTGACCGGTATTGACGCCGACCGGATTCCGCTGCGACTGGCGCTGCGCCGGGAGGGCGGAGAGTGGCGGGTGACCCGGGCAGAATGGCGAGAAAGAGGCCCTGCCGGCTCGGGATTCTCGAATTGACCCGCGGCCCCGGGTCTGATTTATTGTTATCTGGCGCCAGCTAGGCGCCCGCCCCGACGGGACCGAGCGGTTTAACAAGACAAAACGCCGGTCTGGTGACGCGAGCGGGGCAGGCGCACCCTATGGAGGATTTCGGAGCTTGAGCCGGCCGCGACGCCGGCACGGGGAGTTAATGACCGTACCGTCTGCAGACAGCCTTTGGTCGGAACGTTTCGAGCGCGACAGTTGCGGATTCGGGCTCATCGCCCATTTGCACGGGGAGCCCAGTCATCGGATCGTCTCGACCGCCGTCGAGGCGCTGGAGCGCCTCACTCACCGTGGCGCCGTGGCGGCGGACGGACTGACCGGCGACGGATGCGGTCTTCTGATGTCGCTGCCCGCCGGCTATCTGAAACGAGTCGCGGAGCAGTCCGCTATCGAGACGCCCGACGGTTTTACCGCCGGTCTTGTTTTCCTGAACCCGGGTGCCGAGGGCGCTGCCAGGGCGCGAAGGGCGCTCGAGAAGCTTTTGGCCGAGGAGGGCGTGCGAACCCTCGGCTGGCGTGAGGTTCCGGTGGACGACTCCGTGTGTGGTGCGCAGGCGCTCAGGTCGCTCCCGAAAATCGAGCAGATTTTCGTGGCGCGACAGGACGGGGACACAGACGCGGAGTTCAACAGACGGCTGTATATGGCGCGCCGCCGGGCCGAACTGGAGATCGAAGACAAGGACCCGGTCTTCTACGTGGCGAGCCTGTCCTGCACAACCCTGTCCTTCAAGGCCATGGTCATGCCCGCATTCCTGACCCGTTTCTACACCGATCTGGCCTCGCCCGATCTGGAAGCGGCGATATGCGTGTTTCACCAGCGCTTCTCCACCAATACCTGGCCGCAGTGGCGGCTGGCGCAGCCGTTTAGATATCTGGCGCACAACGGCGAGATCAACACCATTCAGGGCAACCGGAACTGGGCGGTGGCGAGAGGCAGCAAGTTCGAAACGCCTCTGCTGCCCCGACTGAAAGAGATTACGCCGCTGGTTTCCATGACCGGGTCGGATTCCTGCAGCCTGGATAACATGGTCGAGGCCCTCCTTCATGGCGGCATGGATTTCATGCAGGCCATGCGACTCCTGATTCCCCCGGCCTGGCAGACCGTAGACACGATGGATCCCGACGCGCGGGCGTTTTACGAGTACTACGGGATGCACCTGGAGCCCTGGGATGGACCGGCCGGCATCGTATTGACCGACGGCGTGCAGGCCGCCTGTTGCCTGGATCGCAACGGTCTGCGCCCCGCCCGCTACGTGATTACCGATGACGACGTAATCACCATCGCATCGGAAATCGGCGTCTATGATTACCGACCCGAGCAGGTGGTCAGAAAGGGTCGGCTCGGCCCCGGCCAGATGCTGCTGGTGGACACCGAACGCCGCGAGGTGCTGGATACCCAGGCAATCGAGAATCGACTGAAGGTCCGGGCACCGTATAAGGAGTGGCTGCGCAAGGGCGTCAGCTACCTGGATTCGGAACTGATCGATCCTCAGCTCTCCGCGGAGCCGATGGAGCGCGACCAGTTCCGCATCTACCAGAAGATGTTCAACGTCACCCGGGAAGAGCGGGACGAGGTCCTTCGGGTACTGGCCGAAACAGAGGCCGAGGCCGTGGGGTCCATGGGCGACGATACTCCCCTGCCTCCCATGTCTTCCAAGGTCAGGGTGCTGTACGACTATTTCCGGCAGCAGTTTGCCCAGGTGACGAACCCGCCCATCGATCCCTTGCGCGAACGCATCGTGATGTCGCTCGAAACCCAGATAGGTCCGGAGCTGAACGTGTTCGAGGCACGGCCCGAGAACGCGCGCCGTATCGTGATGAATTCGCCGGTCCTTTCCCAGCGGAAATTCCGCCAGATTCTTCGCATGCAGGAGGATGACGGAGGCTACCGCGTGATCGATCTCAATCGCCCCGAGTCCCAGTCCCTGGCCGACGCCCTGGACGAGATCTGTGCCGCGGCCGAGGCCGCGGTCCGCGAGGGCACGCTGATCGTCGTGCTGAGCGATCGGGAAATTCGGAAGGGCCATCTGCCGGTACATGCCTTGCTGGCCACCGGTGCCGTGCATCATCGACTGGTGGAAGTCGGCCTGCGTTGTGACTGCAATCTGGTGGTGGAAACGGCCACGGCCCGGGATCCGCATCACTTCGCCTGCCTGATCGGGTACGGCGCCACTGCCGTGTATCCCTACCTGGCCTACGAGTGTCTGCACCACATGACCCGGACCGGTGAGCTCAAGCTCGATCACAGCAAGGGCAGGCAGCTGGGCAGGAGTTACCGGCGGGGTATCCGCAAGGGTCTTTTCAAGATCATGTCCAAGATGGGCATCTCGACCATCGCCAGCTACAGGGGTGCGCAGCTTTTCGAAATCGTCGGCCTTCACGACGAGGTCGTCAGCCTCTGTTTTCCCGGCACCACCAGCCGGATCAGGGGTTCCGGTTTTGCGGAACTCAAGGAGGACGCGTCCCACCTGGCGCGACGCGCATGGGATGTAAGGGAGCCAATAGAGCAGGGCGGCCTGTACAAGTTCGTGCATGGCGGAGAGTTCCATGCCTTCAACCCGGACGTGATCGCCACCCTGCAGGCGGCCGTCCAGAGCGGCGATTACGACGTTTACCGGGAGTTCGCGAATCTGGTGAATTCCCGCAGCCCGGCCATGCTCAGGGACCTCCTGGAGCTAAAGCCGGCCGCGGAGCCGGTTCCGCTGGACCAGGTGGAGTCCGAAGACGAGATCGTCAAGCGATTCGACAGCGCAGCCATGTCTCTTGGAGCCCTGTCGCCGGAGGCCCATGAGGCGCTGGCCATTGCCATGAACCGCCTGGGCGGCCGCTCCAATTCCGGGGAGGGCGGAGAGGACCCGGAGCGGTACGGTACCGACAAGATGTCGAAGATCAAGCAGGTCGCGTCGGGCCGTTTCGGCGTTACTGCCGAGTACCTGGTCAACGCCGAGGTTCTGCAGATCAAGATTGCCCAGGGGGCCAAGCCCGGCGAGGGCGGGCAGCTGCCGGGCCACAAGGTGAACGAGATGATCGCCCGGCTGAGATTCGCCCGTCCCGGCGTGGGGCTGATCTCACCGCCCCCTCATCACGATATCTATTCCATCGAGGACCTGGCGCAGCTCATCTTCGACCTGAAGCAGGTCAATCCCCAGGCACTGGTTTCCGTCAAGCTGGTGGCGGAGCCGGGAGTGGGCACAATCGCCGCGGGTGTTGCCAAGGCCTACGCGGACCTGATCACCATATCGGGGCACGATGGCGGGACCGGCGCCAGTCCCCTGACGTCCACCAAATATGCCGGCAGTCCCTGGGAGCTGGGTCTGGCCGAGACCCATCAGGTGCTCAGGGCCAATGACCTTCGCCACCGGGTGCGGCTGCAGACGGATGGTGGGCTCAAAACGGGGCTGGACGTGATCAAGGCGGCCCTGCTGGGGGCGGAGAGCTTCGGCTTCGGGACCGCGCCCATGGTCGCCCTGGGCTGCAAGTACCTGCGCATATGCCATCTGAACAACTGCGCCACCGGCGTGGCGACCCAGCACCCGGCCCTGAGGAAACGCCACTTCATCGGTCTGCCGGAGATGGTGGAGAACTACTTTCGTTTCGTCGCCCGGGAGGTGCGAGAGATCATGGCCTCGCTGGGAGTCACGAAGTTCGACGACCTGGTCGGGCAGACCCGTTACCTGCGTCCCCTCAAGGGGGCAACGGCACGCCAGGCGCGACTGGATCTGTCTCCCCTGTTGTCTGACGCCGGGCTGGCCGAGGATCGGACCCAGGTGTGCGTCCTGCCCAGGAACGAACCCTTCGACGAGGGCCCGCTGGCCGAGAAAATGGTGGCCGAGACCCGGGGCGCTATCGAGGAACGGCGTGGCGGGACCTTCCACTACGAAGTTCGCAACTACGATCGTTCCATCGGCGCACGCCTGGCAGGCGAGATCGCCCGGCGCTGGGGTAACTACCAGATGGAGGAAGACCCGCTGGTGCTGCGCCTGAAGGGCAGCGCCGGACAGAGCTTCGGGGCCTGGAATGTCGGGGGCCTGCAGATGTATCTGGAGGGGGACGCCAACGATTATGTGGGCAAGGGTATGGCGGGAGGCCGCCTGGTCCTGTTCCCGCCCACCGTCAGCCGCTTCCGCGCCTGCGAGACGCCGATAATGGGGAACACCTGCCTGTACGGCGCCACCGGCGGGCAGCTGTTTGCGTCGGGTCGGGCCGGCGAGCGTTTCGCCGTTCGAAATTCCGGCGCGGTGGCCGTGGTGGAGGGCGTGGGTGACCACGGCTGTGAGTACATGACGGGGGGTGTGGTTGTCGTCCTTGGCCGAACGGGCGTCAATTTCGGCGCGGGGCTGACAGGCGGATTCGCCTACATTCTGGACATGGACCGGAATTTCGTCGATCGCTACAACCACGAGCTGATCGATATCCACCGTATTACGCCGGAGAGCATGGAGGCTCACCTCCATCATCTCAGGAGTCTTCTGCGCACTCATGTGGCCGCCACGGGGAGCGAGCTGGGCAGAGAGATCCTGGATGACTTCCGCAGCTATCTGCCGCGATTCTGGCTGGTGAAACCCAAGGCCGCCGATCTCGAAACTCTAATCGAGTCGTTGCGGCAGGCGGCATAGAGGCGGGAGCGGTGGCCGAAAACGTACTGCAATTCCTCGAGATCGACCGGCAGGATCCGGACAAGATGCCGGCGGAGGCGAGGATCCGGAACTATCGGGAGATCTATGGGCAGTTCGACCCCGAGGCGGCGTCCCGCCAGTCCGGCCGTTGTCTCGCCTGCGGCAATCCCTACTGCGAATGGAAATGCCCGGTCCACAACTACATTCCCAACTGGCTGAAACTGGTCCGGGACGGCAATCTTTTCGAGGCGGCCGAGCTGTCCCACGAAACCAATCCCCTTCCCGAAATCTGCGGCCGGATTTGCCCCCAGGATCGGCTCTGCGAAGGGGCCTGCACCCTCAATGACGGTTTCGGCGCGGTCACCATCGGGAATGTGGAGAAATACATTGCCGACGAAGCCATAAGGCAAGGCTGGAGACCGGATCTGACGGCGGTCCGGGCCACCGGACGGGAGGTTGCGATTGTCGGCGCCGGCCCGGCCGGGCTGGCCGCGGCCGACGTTCTTGCGAGGGGCGGGGTCAGGTCCGTGGTCTTCGACCGGTATCCCCGGGTCGGTGGGCTGCTGACCTACGGGATCCCGCCATTCAAGCTGGAAAAGCACGTAGTGGAGACCCGCCGCGAGGTGCTCGAGGGGATGGGAGTCGAGTTCGTCCTGGGTACCGAGGTGGGCAGAGACGTGACCGCTGATCAGCTGCTTCGGGATTACGACGCGGTATTTCTCGGCGTCGGAGCCTACACGGCGGTCAGAGGCGGCATGCCCGGAGAAGATCTCGAGGGTGTTTACGCCGCGTTGCCCTACCTGATTTCCAATGTGAACCGGGTTCTGGGTGACAGCGACGGCGCGGATCACGTGTCCATGGAAGGCCGCCGGGTTGTGGTGCTCGGTGGCGGAGATACGGCGATGGACTGCAACAGAACCGCTGTCCGGCAGGGGGCGACAGAAGTCATTTGCGCCTACCGTCGCGACGAGGAAAACATGCCAGGCTCACGTCGTGAGGTCTGGAATGCCCGGGAAGAGGGTGTGAAGTTCCTTTTTAACCGGCAGCCGCTGGAAATCCTGGGCAGAGACGGCCGAGTCGAGGGTGTCCGACTCGTGGAAACCCGGCTCGGCAACCCTGATCCGGGGGGCCGTCGACGTCCCGAGCCGGTACCCGGCAGCGAAGAGGTATTGCCGGCCGACGCGGTTATCGTCGCCTTCGGATTTCGACCCAGCCCGCCAGCCTGGCTGGAAGAGATGGAGGTGGCGCTCCACGATGACGGCAGGGTGCGAGTGGACGTGGAAGGCCAGTTCCCCTTCCAGACGACCCATCCGAAAGTTTTCGCGGGCGGTGACATGGTCCGTGGCTCGGACCTGGTGGTGACCGCGGTATACGAGGGCCGGGAAGCGGCCAAGGGAATTCTGGGCTACCTGGGGGTCTGACCGGTCCCGTCCGGGGCCCTCGACCGGTGAGCCTAGCTTGTCTGCCGGGGCGACGGCGCCGAGACGCCGTCTCCCAGCGACCAGTCGCCGTCGGCCGGAGGCGGTCGGAAAGTCAGGCTGTCCACGAACGCCTGCCCCTCCTCTTCCAGTTCGGCTGGCAATTCGGTTCCGCGCGGCATTCTCGCGGAGTACTGGGCGTCCACGAATCGGCTCGGATCATCCGGGTGCAAACAGGCGACGCCAGCCACGTGGAGACGCACAATGGACTCTTCACCTGCGCCGCCCGTCTTGTCCTCGATTTCCGTCCTGTATCGAACACAGCTCGACAGTTCTTCGCCGGCCGGTTCGATCAGGCTGCTGGCCAGGCGGAATCGCCGGGGGTCCGGATTGGATTCCTTGGTCTTGCGAACCCATCGGGAAAAGTCTTCGTAACCGGCGAATTCCCCGTCCACTCGCTGGGTGAGGAGCGCAACCCCCATGGTCATATCCGCGCGATCGGTCCGCCTCATCCAGACCAGCGTGCGGGCCGTGCGCTGCACCTGAACCCAATGGTCTCCCGCTGGCGGCTCGATGGACATGCCCGGGAAGTCGTCGGCGACGCCGAAACAGGCGAGGATCGTGAGCATGGGCCCTATGGCCCATCCGGCTTTCCGGCCCATGAGGTTGGCCCCCTTTTAGGGTGTAGACCCTGAGCGGGTTGATGACGGCAGGTCAGGAGCGCTTCGCAGGACCCGCAAAGCTCCTCACCGCATGCCGGGCGGAACCGTATTCTCTAACAGTCGCCGGACCATGGCCAACGACCCAAACCATTCAGGGTTGATAAAAAGCGCCGGTCCGCGCCGGAGCCGCCAGGGACAGGGCGAGCACGCATAATGCGGCCTCGAGGGCCATCACGCCGAGAAGAGAGGCGGATACCGCGCCGCCGACCAGCAGGGTGATCAGCCGTCCCGCCAGATAACCTGCGTTCATCAGCGCGACGAGGAGGACGCCGGGACGATGCCACGGCCCGGAGACGGCCGCGTAGAGCAGGAACAGCCCTGCCGCCGTGTTGAGTCCCCCATGGCTGCCGTGGAGATCCCGGAGGACGCTGTTTGCGGGTTCGAATCCGGTCTGGAGGGCTGGCTCGGGGGCCAGCAGAACCGCCAGGCCGAAGCCCAGATACAGAAGTCCGCAGAGGATCAGAAACGGTCTGCTTAAGGGAGTGTTCATGAAATCGACCTTTTTTGCTGCACCGCACCATCAACATGGCAAGGGTAAGCGCCGGGGGAAATACGTATAAACCCTTATCTGGATCCCGTTCCCTCGAGAGGCAATTCCACCGTGAACTCCACGCCCTTGTCTTCCGGGAGATTTCGGGCGGCGATTCTGCCCTGGTGATGGCGGACGATAAGCCGGGCGATATACATGCCCAGGCCCAGGTGGGGCGAACCGCCGTCACCGTTCCGCGCGGAAACCAGAGAGTCGAATATGCGGTCTGCCAGGCCGTCGGGCAGCCGGCTGCCGGTATTCGCGACCCGCAGCCGGGCAGTTTGGCCGGGCGAATCCAGGCGGAGACTGATCTGACCGTCGGGAGGGCAGAAATCCAGGGCATTTTCGAACAGTTTGTCCAGCAGCCTGGCGATCAGGTCGGGAGAGCCAGCAATGAAGCAGGGATGTTCGGGC
>JASFOT010000081.1:0-7765 GCA_050116375.1 Gammaproteobacteria bacterium
GGCAAGGACGGTGGCGACGGGACTCTGTACATACTCCAGGCACGCCCGGAAACAGTCCAGAGCCGCAGAGGCTCCGTGGAGCGGTTCCAGCTCAAGGGCCAGGCAGCGATCGTCATCACGGGCCGCAGTATCGGTCACAAGATCGGGGCCGGCACGGCCAAGGTCATCAAAAGCGTCGCGGAGATGAACCGGGTCCAGCCGGGCGACGTGCTCGTGGCCGATATGACCGATCCGGACTGGGAACCCATCATGAAGCGGGCGTCCGCCATCATCACCAATCGCGGTGGACGGACCTGCCACGCTGCGATCATCGCCCGTGAACTGGGTATTCCCGCGGTGGTCGGATGCGGAGACGCTACCGAAATCATCGAGGACGGACAGGAGATCACCGTCTCCTGCGCCGAGGGTGACGAAGGACGAATCTACGAAGGCATCCTGGAATACGAGGAGCAGACCATCGAGCTGGGCAGGCTTCCGGAAATTCCTGTGAAGATCATGATGAACGTGGGCAATCCGGACAGGGCCTTTGATTTCAGCGGTATTCCCAATCGAGGAGTCGGTCTGGCCCGCCTGGAGTTCATCATTAATCGGATGATCGGCGTCCACCCAAAGGCGCTGCTGGAATACGACACCCTCGACGAGACCCTCAAGCAGACCATCCGCGAACAGATGGCCGGTTACGCAGATCCCGTGGAATTTTTCGTGGACCGGCTCGCCCAGGGTATCGCCTGCATCGCCGCCGCCTTTGCGCCGGAACCGGTGATCGTTCGGATGTCGGACTTCAAATCCAACGAGTACGCAAACCTGATCGGCGGCACTCAGTACGAGCCCCACGAGGAAAACCCGATGCTCGGATTCCGGGGGGCCTCCCGTTACGTGGCCGACTCGTTCCGGCCCTGCTTCGAACTGGAGTGCCGGGCCCTGCGCAAGGTCCGCGAGACCATGGGACTGGAAAACGTGCAGGTCATGGTGCCGTTCGTCAGAACAGTGGAGGAGGCTCGACAGGTCACTGAGCTACTCGCTCAGAACGGCCTCAAGCGGGGTTCGCACGGGCTCAAGATCATCATGATGTGCGAGATCCCCTCCAATGCGCTGCTGGCCGAGGACTTTCTCGAGCACTTCGACGGCATGTCCATCGGTTCCAACGACATGACGCAGCTGACGTTGGGTCTCGACCGGGACTCGGCCATTATCGCGGACCTGTTCGACGAGCGGGACGCCTCCGTCAAGAAACTGCTCTCGATGGCGATCCGCGCCTGCACGTCCAAAGGCAAATACATCGGCATCTGCGGACAAGGGCCCTCGGATCATCCGGACTTCGCCCGCTGGCTGCTCGACGAGGGGATCGAGAGCATCTCCCTGAACCCGGACACGGTAGTGGAAACCTGGATGTTCCTGGCAGGGAAGAAAATCTGAGCGGTCAGAGATCGCTCCAGCTCCGACGCCTCCGCCAGCGGATCCGCGGCAAAACCACCCCCAGGACGATGCCGATAATCAGCACGCTGGCACCGGCGATAAACCAGTCGCGCTGGGTCCGCGAGGCCAGGCGTTCGTTTTCCGACTGCAGTCGTCCGATGGTTTCCTCTTGCCGGCTGACAGTGGCCTGCATCCGCTGATTGGATTCCTCGAGGGCCAGGGCATTGGATGACAGATCCTTGAGCCGGGTGAGTTCCTCTGCGAGCGAATCCGCTTCCTTGAGATAACGATCCCGCTCCGTCACGAGCTGACCGTTCTGCCTCTGGAGCTGGTCGATCCTCTGCTGCGCGGTCACCAGCTGCTCGGCTCCCACAGGAGTCGTGGTCAGGTAGCGGGTCAGGATCCACCCCTCGGCTCCGGCGGGCATCCTCACCCGGGTGTAACCGGAGCCGGGATCCTCCTGCAGCACCTCCACGGGGGTTCCGGAGCGGATCATCTGGACAATACTGTAGCCGGTGCCCTGCCCTGTCCTCAGCGTCACCTCGACTTCCACAAAGCGCGTCTCGGCAAAAGTGACGGAGGACACCAGCGTCAGCAGAAGGATGGCGGCGAAAACTCGCATACGGGGATTTCCGGATCTCTCCACGGGGGGCTTATTCTAACCTGACCGGCGAAGGATCCCAGCCCCCGGCTATCCGGCCGGAACATCCGCCGGCACTTTGGGTCCCACTATGGGTCGAGTCCGGACGATCCCTATCCTGCCCGAGTCCTGATGATGGAGAAACGCCAGCCAGCTTCTCGGTTCGTCGCCACATGCATTGCCATGCTGGCCCTGGCACGGATTCCGGCCGTTCATGGCTCCGACACTCCGGCTTCCCTTGCCTGCCGGATGAACGCCGCTGAACACCGGCTGGCGACGCTTCTTACCGAAGACCCCCAGAAGCGCAGCCGCCTGGAATGCGATCCGGAACTCCAAGAATTCGCAAGGCAACGCGCCAGGGATATGGCCGAGCGGGGTTATTTATCCCACCTGACCCCCGAGCGCAAAGGCCCTAACCAGCTGCTCCGGGAACGGGGCTTTCCCCTTCCGCCTTCCTATCCCGGCGGACTCTCGAACAATATCGAATCCATCACAGGCGGGATCAGATCGGCCCGCGAGGTTTGGCGAGTACTCACCGCATCTTCGACGCACAGAAGCCACCTGCTCGGACAGGATCCTGAATTTCTCGAACAGGACCTGTACGGAGTGGCATATCACCAGGATCTCTACTCGCCCCATGTTGACTACTGGGTCATCGTCATCGCCCGACGGGCGAGAGCCGGAGAGCCCCGGCTACTCTGCACTCCGGAGCCCGCGGAATGTTTCCGGACCAGCGACACCTCGCCCGGCTCGCGCAGCCCTGAAAGCCACTAGGTGATCAGGTCAGGCCGGCCAACCGGTGAGCGCAGGCTTCCCAATTCTGCCCGTCGAAGGGCTCGATCCTGCACGAGTTCACCGTCCCGGTGTCCAGACAACGGAAATTCACGCTGTAGCCGTCGGGATTGGAGCGGGGAACGTAAAAAGACTTGACTCCGCAGACGCGGCAGAAAAGATGCTGCGCAAGCCGCGTATTGAACCGATACTCGGTCAGACAGTCCCGGCCGCTCAGAAGGCGAAAGCGTTCGGCCGGAACGATCAGATGCAGATAAGCCGTGGCGGAACAGATCGTGCAGTTGCACTCGTGAACTTCCAGGTCGGGGGGCGCCAGAACCTCGAACCTGACGGCGCCGCAGTGGCATCCTCCCCGATGCGGAATCAGATCTTGCAGGCTCTTCGCTGCCGGCTCATTCACCCGGTTCCTCCCAGACGACGAATGCGAGATGCCGCCCCGTCGGGCTCACCGCAATCCGGCTGATGTGGCCAGGCAGGGAGGCATCCCAGTCGGCCAGCAGCTCCCAGGTCTGTTCACCGGGAAAACTTCTGTAGAGTCTGCCGCCCTGAGCCATGAGAATCGAACCGTCCGCCGCCAGAGCAAAGTCCTCGCGGCCCGGCAGCGTGGGCAACGTCCGGGTCACGGTCAGGGAGTCGAGATCGAGGTACGTGATCCGCCAGTTGTCCCCGTCGCGCTTGTCGACAAAAGCCAGTTCCCTTGTCTGCGGCACACGCTGCACGCACCGCCCCACGTTTGAGGCGACGATACGCCTGGATGCCGTGTCGATGTCGACGAGAGCCAGATCGGGAGGCTCGGACAGCAGATAGAGCGCGACTGTGTTCTCATCAACCCACGTATGATAGCCGGCGCCCGTGATATCACGGAGAACCACCCTCGGAGAGCGTCCGTCCATGGGGAACCGCCAGAGCCGCTGAAAGCCTTCGGGCTCGTTACGGGAAATCGTGAATCCTTCACCGTCCGGGGTCAGGGCCGGCGCCCATTCTCCCGCCGTCGATGCAGTCACCCGGTGGATACTCCCGTCGGCGATCTGATACCGGTAGGTATCGGCCTGGTCATCGACGAAGGAAGTGAAGAGGAATCCGGAGCCGTCCGGCAGGAAAACCGGCTGATTGTCATAGCCGTCCCGGCGAGTGACATTACGGGGTTCGCCAAACGAACCCTGCTCGAGCCCGCCAGACAGCTCCACGATATAGATGTCCATTTCCGGCATGGGATCGGGCTCGGCACTGGCTTCCGGACCGTCCCGGCCGCAGGCGGACAGGCAAAGCATGACGGCCAGCGATGTTGCCGGCATCAGACGCCTGCTGGTTTGTCGAGATGCCATTCTTCGCGACTCAACCCTCGTCAGAGAGAGACAACCGCGTCCGCCGGAAGTTCGGAGTCCTCGGGCGAAAGGCCCCGAATGGACGGAATTAGCTCGCGGTGAAGTGGTCCGAAACATTACAATTGATAGATTCTACCTTGGAAAGGGGCCTTTCTCGGTGAATTTGACCCGCCCGGCCATCGGCAACCCGGTAGCCGTAATCGTCGGCATCATCATGGTCATCATGTTTGGCGCCATCGCCCTCGTGCGGATGCCGATCCAGATGATCCCAAACGTCGAGCGTCCGCTGATCGAAATCAGCACGAGCTGGCGTGCGGCCGCGCCCGAGGAGGTGGAGGCGGAAATCGTCGAGCCGCAGGAGGATGCGCTCCGCGGGCTGCCCGGTCTGGAGAAGATCGAGTCCTCCGCCAGCCGGGGCAATGCCTCCGTCACCCTTTACTTCGGCGTTGACACACGCCTCGAGCGCTCTCTGATCGAGGTCATGAATCGGCTGAACCGGGTGCCAAGCTACCCCCCCGACGTGGACGAGCCGATTATCTATGCCGGACGGGGACGCTTCGGCACGGCGATCGCGTGGTTCGCGATCCGCCCCCTTCCGGGAAACAATCGCGACATCACCAGCTATCAGGACTTCGTGGAGGAAGTCGTCCAGTCCAGGGTCGAGCAGATCCCCGGTATCGCGACGGCGGACATCTATGGCGGCAGGAACCGCGAGCTCCGCATCACCTTTGACCCTTATCGGGTCGCGGCCCTTGGGATCGATCTTCCTACCCTGGCCCGCCTGACCGGCAACAACACGGATGTCTCTGGAGGTTTCCAGGACGTGGGCCGGCGGTCCTACACGGTCCGTTTCTCGGGTCAGTACAGCGTGGAGAGCTTCAACGACATGGTGCTGGCGTGGCGCGATGGTCAGCCCGTACATCTCTACGACATCGCCACGGTTGAAACGGTACTGCGCGATCCGTCGGGCACCCTGAATCAGAACGGCGGTCCGTCCATCGCAATGAATGCGCAGCCGGAGCAGAACGTCAACGTTCTCGAGGTCATGGAGGAGCTGAAGGCGACCATCGCCGCTCTGAACGACGGTCCGGTCGGACGGGCCCAGCTTTCCGTCACCCAGGTCTACGACGAGACCATCTACATCACCGACTCGGTGGCTATGCTGCGGAACAACCTGCTGCTGGGCATCTTCCTCGCCATCGCCATTCTCTGGTGGTTCATGCGCCGTTTCAGGGCAACGATGATGGTGGCCCTGGCCATCCCCGTCTCCCTGTTCATCACCTTCGTGGCGCTGAACGCCGCGGGGCGGTCCATCAATATCATCTCGCTGGCGGGGCTGGCCTTTGCCGTGGGAATGGTGCTGGACGCGGCGATCGTCGTGCTCGAGAACATCGTCCGGCTCAGGGAGAAAGGCAAATCCAGCGAGGACGCCGCGCTCACCGGCACGAGCCAGGTCTGGGGCGCGCTGGTTGCGTCCACGGCGACCACGGTCGCCATTTTCCTCCCTATCGTGTTTCTTCGCGACATTGCCGGTCAGCTGTTCGCGGACCTGGCGCTGGCCATGGCGTTCGCGGTCATCGCGTCGCTCATCATCGCGGTCACCATCATTCCGACGGCCGCCACCAGCTGGCTTCGCAACGTAGAGCTGAAGGACCCTCACCAGTCATGGTGGAGGAACGGCACAAAACTCATCATGCGTCTTACCGATACGCCGGTCCGCCGCGCAGGCTGGATCGCGGGCCTCAGCCTTGCGGCCGTCGGCCTCACGGTGACGCTGATTCCCGAAACCGACTATCTGCCGGAAGGCAAACAGAATTTCCTTTTCGGCGTCATCCTGCCGCCGCCCGGCATCAGCGTGGAATCGGCCAAGGAAGAGATCGCCAGCGTCATCAACGAGCGGCTGATGCCATTCCTGGATGGAGAGCGGGAGCCCGCCATTCAGAACTACTTTCTGGGCATCTTCGGACGGTTTGGCTTCATGGGCGCCCGGGCCGAGGATCGCAACGACGTAGACGAGCTGGTAGGGCTGTTCAACGGCGAGCTTCTCAGAGGGCTCCCGGATACGCTCGCCTTCGTCAATCGAGCATCGATTTTCGGCCGCCTCGGCGGCGGCCGATCCATCGACGTCAATGTTCAAAGCCGTGATATCGACGCCATGCTGGGCGCAGCCATGGTCGGCATGGGCGCCATTTCACAGGCCATGCCCGGTGCCCAGGTCCGGCCGATCCCGGGAGTCGAGCTTGCGGATCCCGAACTTCGCCTGCTACCCCGTGAACGGCGAATCGTGGAATCGGGCTGGGACCGGCAGACAATGGCGAGGGTGGTCCGCGCCCTCGGCGACGGCCTCTATGTCGGAGACTATTTCGATGGAGACGAACGCCTGGACGTAATTCTGCGCGGCGCCGAATGGTCGACCCCGGAGCAGCTCATGGCCACGCCCGTCATGACTCCGGACGGCAACGTTCAGCCGCTGGGAGAGCTGGTCGCCCTCGAGCGCACGGCGGGTCCGGACCAGATCCGTCGGGTCGATCGCCGCCGCACCATCACGCTCGAGGTAACGCCGCCGGCGGACATGCCGCTGGGACCCGCCATCGACCTGATCAAGGCCGAGGTGGATCCGGCAATCCGCGAGCAGCTGCCCGAGGACGGCGATATCAGCTATCAGGGAACGGCCGATGACAAGGACACGGCGATCCGTAACATGGCGCAGAGCCTGGCGCTGGCCATCGCTATCCTCTATTTGCTCATGAGCGCCCTTTTCCGCTCTTTCCGGGATAGTCTGCTGGTGGTTCTTGCCCTCCCGCTGGCCATCGTGGGCGGCGTGATCTCCCTTCGCCTGACCAATCTCTTCACGTTTCAGCCCATGGATCTCCTGACCATGATCGGCTTCATCACCCTCACGGGACTCGTGGTCAACAACGCCATCCTTCTCGTTCACCAGACGAGACAGGCGGAACGTGAAGGCATGCGCCGGCGGGATGCCGTGGAGCAGGCGGTCCGCTACCGCCTCCGCCCCATCCTGATGAGCACCCTCACCAGTCTTTTCGGAATGCTGCCTCTGCTGCTGGTTCCCGGTGCGGGCACGGAACTCTACCGGGGTCTCGCCGCGGTGATTGTCGGCGGCATGAGCGTCAGCACCCTCTTCACCCTTATACTCCTGCCCAGCCTGCTCCGGATTGGCGAGACCGCCGAGGTTTCCGAACCGGTGCCTGCGGGAGGCGCTCGCGGCCAGTACGCCCAGCGACGCTCTTCCCTTTAGGCAAAAAAGACTCTTTCCTACGAGGTACTTCATGCTGACTATCTGCCGTCTGCTGCCCGCGACCGCGCTGCTGCTCATCACCGGTCACGCCCTCGCCCAGGGCGGACCTCCTCCGGCGCCCGTGCAGGTGGTGGAGGCAAGGATGACGGTACTGGCCCCGACCCTGGAGCTGCCCGGCACGGTGGTGAGCCGGAATGACGCGCGCCTCGCAGCCGAAGTCCCCGGCCGGCTGAAGTGGATCGTGGAAATCGGCACGCTTGTCGACAAGGACGAGGCGGTGGCCAAGATCGAAGACACTTATCTCCGTCTGCAGAAAGCCGAATTCGAGGGGAT
>JASFOT010000082.1:0-7761 GCA_050116375.1 Gammaproteobacteria bacterium
ATGGGCGGCCTGACCGTCGACCAGATCGACAAGGCAGTGGCATCCATCCGTGACCATGACGTGGCCTCGGCCGACGAAGTCATTGAGCGCGAGAAACAGGTCAACGACTACGACACGCGGGCCGAGGAAATCATATTCAATCTGCTCGCCAAGCGGCAGCCCATGGCCTTCGATCTCAGGGTTATCTTGGCCTATTTGCGCGCTGTCACGGACCTGGAGCGGTGCGGCGACGAGGCCAAGAAGATTGCCAAGATTTCTCGCGGCCATATCCGGGACGGATTGCCGAAGATCGATCATTTCGAAACTTCAGTCGGCAACCTGGGCCAGCTGGCGTCGCGACTGTTGAAACAGTCGGTCGAGGCACTGGACGAGGCGGATGAGGAGACAGCCGTCGCGGCGGCACAGTCCGATGCGAGACTCGACACCGAGTACAAGGTGGCTCTACGCGGGGTTCATAATGCACTGCTCGACAATCCCGAATTCATCGAGCAGGCGGCGGATCTTGTGATCGTGATCAAGGCCCTGGAGCGGATCGGCGATCACGCCAAGAACATCGCAAAGTACGTGGTGTTTATCGTCCAGGGCAAGGACGTCCGGCACGTGAAGACCAAGGTGCTTGACCAGGAAATCTGATCGTTAGCGGGCGGATCTCAGCAATTCATTGATCCCGACCTTTGCGCGGGTTTTCTCGTCCACCCGTTTTACGATCACTGCGCAGTACAGGCTATACCGCCCGTCCGCCGAGGGCAGGTTCCCGGGCACGACCACGGCCCCCGCCGGGACCCGGCCGTAGAGGACCTCGTCGTTCTCGCGATCATAAATGCGTGTGCTCTGACCGATAAACACGCCCATGGAAATGACGGCCCCGCGCTCCACGATGACACCTTCCACCACTTCGGAGCGGGCGCCGATGAAGCAGTTGTCCTCGATGATGGTGGGCGCGGCCTGCAGCGGTTCCAGCACGCCGCCGATGCCCGCGCCGCCCGAGATATGGACCCCGGCCCCGATCTGGGCGCAGGAGCCGACGGTGGCCCAGGTGTCCACCATGGAACCCGGGCCGACCCAGGCGCCGATATTCACATAGCAGGGCATGAGTACGGCATCAGGAGCGATGAAGGCGCCGCGACGCACCACCGCCGGCGGCACGATGCGGGCGCCGTCCCGCTCGAAATCATCCGCTTCGTAATCGCGGTGCTTCAGGGGCACCTTGTCGAAAAAGCGGGTGAACCCGCCCTCGACAACCCGGTTCGGGTGCAGCCGGAAGTACAGCAGCACGGCCTTTTTCAGCCACTCGTTGACCCGCCAGCCGTCCTCGGCGGGCTCGGCCACCCGGGCCCGTCCATCGTCCAGCATGGAGATGCAGTGCTCCACCGCGTCCCGCACGTCCGCCGGCGCCGTTGCGGGGGAGAAATCCGAGCGATTCTCCCAGGATTCGTCGATAGTTTTCCTGAGGGTTTCCAGGCGCATGGTCAGGCTCCGATGGATTCGCAGAACTGCCGGATGCGTTCTGCGGCTTCCAGACATTCCTCTGTGGTGGCCACCAGGGAGACCCGAACCCGGTTTGTGCCCGGATCTCCCGCTTCGGTGGAGCGGGAGAGGTAGCGGCCGGGAAGCACCGTCACGTTGCGCGTGGCGAAAAGATCCCGGGCAAACTTCTCGTCGTCGATCGGGGTTCGCGCCCACAGATAGAACGCCGCCGGGGGTCTTTTGACGGGGAGAACACCATCCAGGATCGGCAGGACGGCATCGAATTTCTCCTGGTACATTCGCCGGCTTTCGGTCACGTGAGCCTCGTCCTGCCACGCCGGTATGCTGGCTCTCTGTACCGGCAGCGGTACGGCGCAGCCGTGATAGGTCCGGTAAAGCCGGAAGCCCGACATCAGGGCGGGATCGCCGCACACGAACCCCGAGCGAAGACCGGGAACGCTGGATCGCTTGGACAGACTGTGAAACACGACGCACCGATCCATTCCTGCCCGCCCGAGCTCGCCGCAAACTTCTGCCAGGCCCACGGGCGGCTCGGACTCATCCAGATAGATATCCGAATAGCACTCGTCGGAGGCGACGACGAAATCGTGGCGATCCGCCAGCTCGATGGCCCGGGCCAGGAACCCGGCGTCCAGCACGGCCCCGGTCGGGTTGCCAGGGCTGCACAGGAAAAGAACGGCGCACCGGTCCCAGTCCCGCGGGGAGACGGCATCCAGGTCCGGCAGATAGCCGCTCTCTTCCAGCGTATTGAGATAAACGGGCTCGGCGCCGGCCAGCAGGGCCGCCCCTTCGTAGATCTGGTAGAAAGGGTTGGGCATCATGACCCTCTGGGCCGCCGACGGATCCACCATGGCCTGCACAAAGGAAAACAGTCCCTCGCGGGTTCCGTTCACGGGCAGGATCATGGTCTCCGGATCGATCATGGATTCCGGCAGTCGGAACCGACGCCGCAGCCATTCCGCAATGGCGGTCCTCAATTCCTCCAGCCCCAGGGCCACCGGATAAGTTCCGAGTCCACCCAGGGCATCGGTCAGAGCCTGGCCAACGAATTCCGGCGGTCGATGTTTCGGTTCGCCGATCGACAGGGAAATATGGTGGAACTCGCGAGGCGGTTCTATGCCGGCCTTGAGGTCCGCCAGCCTCTCGAACGGGTAGGCGTGCAGGCGGTCAAGCAGAGGGTTCACGGCGTCCGGTGCTCGGGAGGCGCTACGGGTTCTGGTCCAGCCGTGCCCGCAGCTTCTCGCGGAGCTCGTCACAGGCCGTTTCGTCCAGAGGACGACCGTCCGCGTCGCTGACGCAAAAGACGTCCTCGGCACGCTCGCCGATCGTCATGATCCGGGCGGTGTGGATGGCCACGCCGGCATTCAGCAACACCTTGCCCACCTCGGAGAGCAGTCCCGGCCTGTCACCGGCGATGAGTTCCATCAGCGTTCGGCCGCGGGGATCCTGGCTGAAACTGATGCGAGTCGACGTCGAGAACATGCGAACCTGCCTGGGCGCCTGGCGGGTCACCTCCATGGGCTTGTCGTCGGTGGCCGTCATGACCTTGCTGACCGCGCGCTCGATCTGCCGGGCCCGCTGGTCATCGCCGATGGGGGTGCCGTCGTTTTCCAGAACCAGGTAGGTGTCGATACTGTGCCCGTCGGCAGTAGGCGTGATAGCGGCGGCCACGATGTTGAGACCCAGTTCGTCGAGCACCGCGGTCAGGCGGGCAAAATTGCGCTGGGCATATTCGGTATAGACCAGGATGGCGGTGCCGCCCCGGGCGGACTCTCGATTGACGGACACGAGCGCGGAGGTCGAAGGCCCGCCGTGCTTGATGAGCTGCTCCGTGTGCCAGGCGATCTCCTCCGGCGTGTGCCTGAGAAAATACTCTTCCGTCAGATGCTGCCAGGCCTTGAGCGCCTTTCGTTTACGGATGCGGCGCCGCCTGAGCAGCTTGAAGGCCTCGACCTGCGTTTCCTGGATCAGTTCTTCCTTGTCGATGGGGTTCTCCAGGCCACGTCGCAGCGCTCGCTTCAGGGACTCGTAGAACTCGTCGAACAGCGAGGCTTTCCAGGAATTCCACAGCTTGGGATTGGTGCCGCGGAGGTCGGCCACGCTGAGGAGATACAGATAGTCCAGATGGATCTGGTCCCCGATCAGCCGGGCGAAATCCCTGACCACCTCCGGGTCCTTGATGTCCTTTTTCTGGGCGGTGATGGAAAACACGAGATGATGGCGCACCAGCCAGGCCACGAACCGGGCGTCATAACGGGACAAACCCTGTTCCAGGCAGAACGCCTCGGCAAAGACGGCCCCCATTTCCGAATGATCTCCGCCCCGGCCCTTGGCGATGTCGTGGAACAGCCCCGCCAGGTAGATCAGCTCCGGTTTCGGCAGCGCCTGCATGATTCTGCTCAGGGCGGGGAATTCGTGGTCGAACCGGGGCAGGGCAAACCGCCGCAGATTGCTGACCACGAACAGGGTGTGGGCATCCACCGTATAGGCGTGGAACAGGTCGTACTGCATCCGTCCCACGATGCGCCCGAAGGCCGGAATATAGCGCCCCAGGATGCCGTAACGGTTCATCCGCCTGAGCTCGTGGGTAACCCCCTGGGGCGCCCCGATGATCTCCATGAACAGGCGGTGGTTCCGGGGATTCTGGCGGAATTCCTCGTCGATGAGATACCGGGCCTTGCGGACCAGGCGGATCGTGCCTGCGCTGACGCCTCTGAGATCGGGGTGTTCCTGGATCACTTTGAAGATTTCCAGCAGCGCCGAGGGATCCCGTTCGAAGACGTCGGAGCGGGTTACCTCCAGAAATCCGTTGCGTATCCGGAATTTGCTGTTCACGGATTCCGGAGTGGCATCCGGATCCAGCAGGATGGCTTCCTGGAAGAGCTGCAGCAGCATTTCGTTCAGACGGCTGAGCTCCATGACCGTTCGGTAGTACTTCTGCATGAACTGCTCGACCGCCAGCGTGTAGCTGGCGTCCTCGTAGCCGAACATGCGGGCGAGATTGATCTGGTGGTCGAACAGCAGCCGGTCTTCCCGACGGCCGGTGACGGTATGCAAGGCCCAGCGGATGCGCCACAGGAAGGCCTGACCTGCCAGCAGCTTGCGATATTCGTAATCCGTCAGGAAGCCTTGCTGGGCCAGCTGGTGGAAGGTCGAGGCGCCGAAGTGCCGTTTGGCGACCCAGCCCACCATCTGGATGTCCCGCAGACCGCCGGGGCTGCCCTTGACGTTGGGTTCCAGATTGTAGGCGGTGTCGTGATAGCGATGATGCCGTTCGATCTGCTCGCGGAGCTTGGCCTCGAAGAAATCCCTCGAGTTCCAGATGTGGTCCGGGCTCACCGCCTCTTCCATCTGCTTAAAGAGGTCCTGTGGCCCCTCCAGCAGCCGGGCTTCCATGAGCGTGGTGGCCACGGTGATGTCCTTCCGCGCCTGGGACTCGCAGTCTTCCACGGCGCGAACGCTGTGGCCGACTTCCATGCCGATGTCCCAGAGAAACGTGAGGAAGCGCTCCACCGGCGCCTGCCAGCCCTCGTCCTCGCCTTCGGGCAGAAGCACCATGATGTCGATGTCGGAACAGGGATGGAGCTCACCGCGGCCGTAGCCGCCCACGGCGACGAGTGCCAGCGATTTGGTGTATTCGCGGACATGCAGGCTCCAGGCCCGGCACAGGACGTTGTCCATCAGCCGCGCCCGGTCCCGCACCAGGTGCTCCACCGGTTCCTCCTGCGCGAACCGCTCCTGCAGCTGCTTGTCGCCGGTAGCCAGGGCCTGCCGGAAGCTCTCGATGGAGTCGGGGCTGGCCCTTTCGAGCTCATCCAGATGCGGAAAGGCAGCCGGTGTCGCCGTTGTATTCATTGACTCAGATCTCTCCCGATGCCCCCAGGGTCAGGACTTCGTGCCCCTCTTCTGTCACCAGGATTGTATGCTCCCACTGCGCCGATAGGGAGTGGTCCTTGGTGACCACTGTCCACCCGTCCGGCAGCAGGCGAACGTGTCTGCGCCCCGCGTTGACCATGGGCTCGATGGTGAAGGTCATACCGGCCTTCAGTTCCAGGCCCGCGCCCCGGCGCCCGTAGTGCAGCACCTGCGGATCCTCGTGGAATTCCCGGCCGATGCCGTGCCCGCAATACTCCCGCACCACGGAGCAGTGGTGGGACTCCACATATCGCTGGATGGCGTGGCCGATATCACCGAGCCGCGTGCCGGGTTTGACAATCCCGATACCCCGCTTCATGGCTTCATGGGATACCGCCGAAACCCGTTCCGCCGCCACCGAGGGCTTGCCCACGAAAAACATCCGGCTGGTGTCGCCGTGGAATCCGTCCTTTATCACCGTGATATCGATGTTCAGGCAGTCTCCGTTCTTGAGCACCCGGTCACCGGGAATCCCGTGGCAGACCACGTGGTTGACGGAAGTACAGATCGATTTCGGGAATCCGCGGTAATTGAGCGGGGCGGGGATAGCGTCCTGCTCCTCGACGATATAGCGGTGGCAGATTTCATCCAGCTCGCCGGTGGAAACGCCGGGTCGAACGTGATCGCCGATCATATCGAGAACTTCCGCCGCCAGGCGGCCGGCAACGCGCATGCGATCCTGCTCTTCCGGTGTCTTGATGCTGACAGTCATATATCTACGGTCGGGCGCCGCTCTCGAGCGCGCCAGATGGGCTCGCAATTGGTTGATTTGACAGATCCGAAAGATTGTTACGGAAGGGCCGGTATGGTATAAAGCGCGCTCTTTTTTCGCAATAAACCACACATGTACCGTCACGTTCGGACGGGTGCCCGGTGAAAGTCGGGTCTCCGAGCGGGGTGCGTGGAGGCTCAACCCGAGGTAACAAAATGTCTAACGTTTCCATGCGTCAGATGCTGGAGGCGGGCGTGCACTTTGGGCACCAGACCCGCTTTTGGGATCCCAAGATGGCTCCGTACATCTTTGGCGAGCGCAACAAAATCCACATCATCAATCTCGAGAAGACGCTGCCCCTTTATCACGAGGCGGCTGAATTCGTTCGCAAGATCGTCGCCGACGGGGGGCGCGTGTTGTTTGTCGGCACCAAGCGGCCCGCCCGGGAGTGCATGCTCCAGGAGGCGCAGCGCTGTGGGATGCCCCACGTCACCTACCGGTGGCTCGGCGGCATGCTGACGAATTTCAAGACCGTCAAGCAGTCCATCAAGCGCCTCAAGGATCTGGAGACCCAGTCGGAGGACGGCAGTTTCGAGCAGTTGAGCAAAAAGGAAGCGCTCAACCTGCACCGGGAGATGGAGAAGCTCGAAAAGAGCCTCGGCGGCATCAAGGATATGTCGGCGCTGCCCGACGTGCTGTTCATTGTCGATGTTGGTCACGAAAAGATCGCCCTTGCGGAGGCCCGCAAGCTGGGGATCCCGGTGGTGGCCGTGGTCGACACCAACTGTTCGCCGGCCGACGTCGATTACGTCATTCCGGGGAACGACGATTCCATGCGCGCTATCGAGTTGTACGTCACCGGTATCGCCGAAGCGGTTCTGGAAGGCAAGGCCAGTATCCCGTCCGTGGTCGAGACGACAGACGAGTTCGTCGAACTGGACGCGTCGGGTAAGCCGACCGAGGAGCCCAGGGGAGGTCGCAAGAAGAAGGCCGCGACCCGCAAGAAGGCGACAACGAAAAAGAAAGCCGCTGTCAAGAAGATAGCCAAGCTCGATGCCGGCGAGGCAGACACGTCGGGCGCCGAAAAGCCGGTCACCGAGACGGCAGGAGCGGAAGTCAGCGAGGCGGCAGCCCCAGACGCCCAGGAGCCGGCCGAGAAAACGGAGGCCGAACCCAAGACAACCGGGGCCGCAGAGGCGGAAGCCCCCGAAAAGGCGCCGGAAAAGGCCGAGACTGCTGAATCCGAGGCTGCCAAGCCGGCGGCCAAGAAGGCCGGCGCCAAGAAGGCCACTGCGAAGAAATCCACGGCGGAAAAGAAGGCCTCGAAGAAGGCTGAGGCTGCCGAGGCGGACGCAGAAAAGCCGAAGCCGGAAGCAGAGGCAGCCGACAAGGCTGGGGAAACCGAAGCCGCGACTGCGGAGTTGCCCGCCAAGTGAGGGTGGCGGGGGTGCCGCTGGCGCCCCGGGATTCCCGTGACATATCGTGAGCGGCCCCTGTGCGGGCCGCTCGACTTTCAAGATCTATCGAGGATATTTCGTCATGACAATTTCTGCGGCTCTCGTTAAGCAGCTCCGGGATCGAACCGGAGCGGGCATGATGGAGTGCAAGAAAGCGCTCGTGGAAACCGGCGGTGACCTGGAGGCCGC
>JASFOT010000083.1:0-7753 GCA_050116375.1 Gammaproteobacteria bacterium
GGTGCAGGTTATTCCTGTCCAGTTCCTGATAGACGGCCCGAAATCGATCGACAATCGATCCACTCATGACACGGGCTCCTGTTGCCGGCGGACCCGGGCCATCGCTCGCTCCGGTACGGGTGGCAGATCCCGGGTGACCCCTGATTTCGCCAGCAGTCTGAGAGCGTGGCAGGTCCGATTGATTTCCCGCCACGCGGATTCCTGCCGGCCGGACGCGTTAGCCGTCTGGGCCGTCATTGCTAGTGATTCCTCCGAAAGAAGCCGGCGATCGTGCGCAGGCCGGCGACCGGATCGTTCGGAAGCGGAATCGCACCTCCGAACTGAATGTCTCCCGCGGAAGGCTTCAAATCGGGACCGGCAACGAAAACGCGGCAGGTCGCCCCGGTGGCCAGAGCCGCCAGTTGCTCCTGCATGGACGATGGCTCGACACTTCTGTGGGTGAAGAGCAAAATCGCCGGGGCCCTGGCCCGGTTCCGCGCCGCCGCCAGTTCCGCCAGCGGAGTCCCCGGGCCGAGCACGGTCAGGCTCAGGCCGTTCCGCCGCCCAATGATCGCCCACAGCAAAAGCCCGATGTCCGTCGGCTCATCCGGGAGTGTCGTCGCCAGGATGGCGGCGTCGGCTGAGGCCTCGGTCCCGCAGTTCGCCAGCACGTTCCGCAGCGAGCACTCCAGCAGTCTTTGCTCCGATATCGAGTGATCCAGGCGCCACCTGATTCTCAGATCGCGCAGCAGAGAATTGACGAAACCTTCACCGACAGTCTCGATGTCGCAATCCAGCAAACCTCGTCGAAGAGCGCGCTCGACGCCCTCCCTGTCGAAATCATCCAGTGATCGGAGGATCTCGTTGCGAAACCGCCGGCGATCTGCGGAATCGTCGGGCAGGGACGCGGTCGTCATCCCGTCTTCCAGAACCTCCCCGATCCGTGCCGGGGCAATGCCGCTTTGAATCAGTTCCGACGCCTGCTGAATCCGTTCCACATCGCGCCGGCTGTAAAGACGGTGGCCACTGGCCGTCCGCTCCGGGTTGATGAATCCGTAACGACGTTCCCACGCCCGGAGAGTTCCGGCCGCGACGCCGGTAAGCGCCGACACCGTGCGGATGGGAAATACGGGCGGATCGGTTGGTTTTCCGGAATGGCTCATTCTCCGGCGCCCTCCGGACGGTCGGATTCCGGCTTGCGGAAAAACAGCGTGACTTCACCCAGGCGGAGACCGAATTTCTTCATCTCGGATCGGTTCATCATCGTCCGACCGTCGAGCAGATACATCCAGTCGTCGAAGGTCACGTTCCAGGTTTTGCCATCCACTTCCAGCGCGAGGACGTAACGCCAGCGCAGGGCGTTGCCGTAGACCTCTCCTGTGGCTTCCCCGACCACGTCACCGGCGGTACCCGTGTAGGTATGGCGATCCACCTTCTTGAATCGCCAGACACGGCGCTGGGTTTCGCCATCGGCGAACAGGAAATCTTCCTCCAGCACACCCTCGTCACCGTCCCAGCGGCCGACCATGTCGACCTCGAAGCGACGAACAACCTTTCCGCTGCGGTTCTGGACCATGCCCCACGCCTTGACGGGTCCGTCGAAGAATTCGGCCAGATCGAGTTCCGGCGTTTCGCCGGCGTAGTCCGTGACTTTTGCGGCGCAGCCGGACAGGACCAGAATGCAGACAAGAAGTATCCATCGCCGCGCCATGGCGGCGACTCGGTCAAGAAATGTCATGGTTATCCCTCCGTGCCCGTTTCGCCGATAAGGCCGGCGCGGAGCTCGGGACGACTGGTCTGCGGGTGCAGCCAGATGGACAGGAATGCCGGGCCGAACTCGGGATCCTCGATAATTCCGAGCAGGCCGCGCGGACTGTAAAAACGACAGGCACCGCCGGGCTCGACCACCGTCACGATGTAATCACCGGGTGTCACGTCCGGCCAGATTGCTTCCAACCGGGCGAGCCACTCGTTCCGACGCGCCTCTGCCGGCAGATTCACGTCGTCCTCGAGTTTCTGCCACTCCTTGCGGGTAGTCTCCGCGAGCCGGGCCGCGTCGATATTTCGGTGGTAATCGATACGAAGCGCCAGTTTCTGGCCGAACCCCCAGGGCTGGAAGCTCCCGCGCTCAGACCAGAGCGTAGCGTCGTAAATCCGAATACCGAGCCAGGTCAATGAGGCCTGACCCAGGGTGGACAGGCCAGCCATGCTCGCCGGGGCCGCAGCAGAGGCGGAGGCATTTTCCCAGGAGGCCTCCTCAAACCCGTTGCGGGCATGCACCTGGTGGGACACGCCGAGAGCCACGAGCGCCATGTACACCGTCAGAGTAGAAAACTTGAACACGACCTGAACACCTCCGCCGAGCATTTGGAACCGTCGGAAGAGGTTTTCGTGGATCCGATGCCTGCAGATTCAGGCTGGCCGGAAAAAATTTCTCTCGAAAGGCGCGCCCGCGCCCGGCCAATCGGGTGGACAATTCCTTCACAAAATCTTCACGCAGGCGAGAAAAGAATGGAGCTCTAAGAGCGTAGTCCCTGTTTCGTCAGGATTTTCGACCGCCGCGGGTCTGGCGGATTCGTTGCCCTTGCGGCGCCTCAGCCCAGGCTCGGGCAGTAGATATCGTGAAGAATCTGGATGACCTGGGAGGCCGGACCCTCAATAAGAGAGTAATAGATGGTCTGGGCCTCGCGCCTGGTTTTTACGAGCCCGTCACGGCGCAGGAGGGCAAGATGCTGGGAAAGGGCTGACTGACTGAGCGGAATGACGCCATTGAGCTGCCCCACGGTCATTTCCCCTTCTGCGAGATTGCACATGATCATCAGGCGCGACTCGTTGGCGAGCGCCTTTAGCAGTCGAGTGGCTTCGCCGGCGTGCTGCCTGAGTTCCTCGGTAGTCATTCCCGGTGTGACGGTGCATCCTTCAGAAGTGCCCGGTTGTCCCATATTTTCTTCCTTTAAAACTGAATAATTCTCAATATAGCCCATAACCGATTTTGAAGCTAAATTAGTAAACGCAGAAATAAACCTGCTGATCTGCACAGAAGGCCACGCGGCGAAAATGAATTCCGTTCCTGAAATCCGCTCGCTCTATCACCAGCCGACCAGTACCTGGAGCCACGTGGTGTGGGATCCTGGCACCCGTCACGGGCTGATCGTGGATCCCGTGATGGATTACGACGCGCCCTCGGGCCGCACCGGTCCGGACTTCATGAATCGGCTGATCCGGGTTGTCGAAAATGAACAGCTGGAAATGAAGTGGATCCTCGAGACCCATGCTCACGCAGATCATCTTACGGCGGGCGCAGCCCTCAAGGATCGTTTCGGCTGTCCACTGGCCATCGGTTCCGGAATCTGCGCTGTTCAGTCTCACTTCAAGAATGTCTTCAACATCGGTGAGCCATTCAGGGCAGACGGCAGCGATTTCGACCGGCTTCTCGACGACGGCGACCGTTTGCCTCTCGGAGCCCTCGAGGTGGCGGTCATGCACACGCCGGGACACACCAATGACAGCGTGACTTACGTGATCGGGGACGCGGCGTTTATTGGCGATACCCTGTTCACGCCGGAATACGGCACAGCGCGATGCGATTTTCCGGGCGGCGATGCCAGGCGACTGTTTCAGTCCATCCAAAGGATTTTCGAGCTGGGAGATGATGTCCGCTTGTACCTGTGTCACGACTATCCCGAGACGGAAAGGGAGCCGAGGCCGATGGTGACGGTGCGTGAGCAGCGCTCCGACAACGTGCATGTCCGGGAGGGCACGCCGGAAGAGGCATTTGTGGAAATGCGTCAGCGCCGGGACCGATCGCTACCCATGCCGACGCTCATCCTGCCCTCGATCCAGGTCAATATCCGCGCGGGTCGTCTCCCCGGGCCGGAAGGCAACGGGGTCAGATATCTCAAGATTCCCCTGGACCTGCTGTGAGATCGTGATGAACGATGTGCCCGTATTTGCGGCGCTGGGCGGTGGCCTGCTGATCGGCCTGGCCGCCACGCTGCTGATGCTCGGGAACGGCCGCATCGCCGGCATCGCCGGAATTATGGCCGGAGCCTACGGCGGTCCTGGAGGCGATCGCGGCTGGCGTATCGTCTTCCTGCTGGGAATGGCGACCGGCGGATTCCTGGCCGCCCTGGCAGGTCTTGCGGAATCGCTGGAGAGAACCGGTTATCCGGTCGGCCTGCTCGTGATTGCCGGACTGGTGGCGGGATTTGGTGCCCGTCTGGGTAACGGCTGCACCAGCGGGCACGGTGTCTGCGGTATTTCCCGACTGTCCCTCAGATCTGTCGTCGCAACCCTGCTGTTCACGGTCTCGGGCGTGATCACCGTCGCGGTGCTTCGCGTTCTGGGAGTCATCTCGTGATCGGGCGATGGCTTTTGGCCGGCGCGTCCGGGACCCTTTTTGGTTTCGGTCTGGTCCTCTCGCAGATGATCGACCCGCGCCGCGTGCAGGGATTCCTGAACCTGGCGGACTGGGATCCCACACTTCTGCTGGTCATCCTTTCCGCAGTTTCCACGACGACTCTCGGCTACCGGCTCGTTCTGCGTCGAAGCCGACCGCTTCTGGACGGGAGCTTCCACCTTCCATCCGCCGCCGGAATAGACCGGCGCCTGATCATCGGGGCCATTCTGTTTGGTGTCGGCTGGGGCCTGGCCGGCTATTGTCCCGGTCCGGCCCTGAGCGGGGCGGCCGCTGGATTTGCCGAGCCGCTGGTTGTGCTGGTGTCTCTTCTGGCCGGCTCGTTTCTTTTCGATCTCGTGCGACGTCGTTAAAACCGGTCGCCTCGCAAGTCGAGACCAGCCAAGGGGGGCACCGGGCAGTGGAGGGCGCCGCAGACCGCCCGCAGCACCGACAGTTCGCGACCGGCGATCCGGCCGTCGCTGGCAGCGGCCGCTGCCAGCCCGGAAATCAGTTGCTTCTTTGCCGCGGGAGTGATTCCGTCCAGCAGTTCCAGTTCCTGCTCCGGTGACCCGCCGGCCGGTACCTCGGAGGGCAAGGCAACAGGCAGGCCCTGGACCAGTGTGCCGGCGGCATTCATACCTTCCCGGAAGGCGGAATCAGCCGCCTCGCGGTTATCGTGCCCCAGCAGCGCAATGCGGGCGATCAGCCGGGCGGCGGCAGCGCCAATTTCAGCTCGTCCGGGAGATGTGCGACGCGGCCGGTCGAGATCCCGCATGCGGCTCCGCAGAACGGCGATCAAAGCGCGCTCGAAGGGCGCCCATCGTCCGTCCAGTTCCGCCAGCCGCTCCAGGGTTTCCAGCAGGTAGGATCGCCGGGCAGGCCGCAGATCCCTGATGGTAGGAAAGAGTACGTCGATCAGCGCAAGACGGCTCTCGTCATCCAGCCCGGTGAGCCTGTCCGAAAGTGCGCCGGCCGCCCGCGCGACCGGGGCGCCGAAACGCACCTCGATCAAACTGAGCTGATGGTCGCGAAGAGCGGGCTCCGAGTCCAGCATCAACGCCAGGGCCACCGGAGTGCCGCCGTCCAGACGGTGGGCCGCATTCCAGACCGCGTCCGGAACTATCTCCGGGAGAGCATTGGCAAAAACAAACTGAGGTTCACCGGGTTCCCCGACCGTCTCCGTCAGACTGGCCGCTAGCACCGAAGGAACATCGGGGCTGAGGGATGCGCGGACACGCCTGTCGGCGCCCGGGAGCGGTTCCGGTGACGGCTGCAAAGAAGCGGCGGTGGCCGATACCCGCGGCTGCAGAGCCCTTATTCGCTCCTCGATGGGCGGGTGCGTGGCGAGGAGTCCCGCGAATGCCCTGCGGCCGGAGGAAAACAGCATGTGGCTCACTTCCTCCGCTCGCGCGGCGCGGAGGTAGGAATGCCGGTTCAGTCCGGCGATCTTCCGCAGGGCGCCGGCCAGCCCCTCCGTCTGGCGCGTGAACTGCACGGACGAGGCGTCTGCCAGAAACTCTCTCTGCCGACAGATGGCTGCCTGGATAACCCGGCCGATCAGGACCCCCGCGTAGCCGAGGACATACAGGGCGACTCCGCAGAGTAGAATGACCACGTGACCCCGGCCCCGACTCCGCGTCACCCTGCGTCGGCTGCCCACCCGGGTCATGGCGCGGCCGATCATGTTCACCACCAGAATGCCGAACAGATAGCCCATGAGGCGAACGTTCAGGGTCATGTCGCCGTGCAGGATATGGCTGAACTCATGCCCGACAACGCCCTGCAGCTCATCCCTGTCCAGATGGACGAGGCAGCCACGCGTGACCGCAATGGCCGCATCCGAGGGCGTTCGGCCGGCGGCGAAGGCGTTGATTCCACCCTCTTTTTCCATCACGAATATCGCCGGTACCGGCAGACCGGAAGCGATGGCCATTTCTTCCACCACGTTGTAGAGACGGCGCCTGGCTGGGTCCGCATCGTCCGGCATGATTTTCGAGCCGCCAAGGGATTCGGCGACCTGCGAGCCGCCGGAGCGCAGCTGAACAAGGCGCAGCCAGCTTGCGCCTCCGATGACCACCACGGTCACTGCGGCGCTCGCGAGAAGCAGGTCGACGTTGGTGGCCAGCCAGGTGGTGTCAGGAGTCCACAGGACCTCCCGGTCCCCCGTAAAGGCGTGTGCGAACAGCGCCACCACCAGCGCGACGCCCGCGGCAGTCAGAATTACGGCAAGTACGAAAAGCAGGATCAGCCAGCGGCTCCGCCGTCGGCTGCGCTGCTGATGTTCGAAGAAATCCATGCCCCGGTCAGGGCCGTCGCATCAGGGAACCGTTCAGAACGACACTTCGGGGACAGCCCTCTTTTCCTGCGACTCTATTTCCAGGAATTCAGCTGCTTTGAAGTTGAACGTGTTGGCCACGATGTTGTTGGGGAAGTTCTCCCGGGCCGTGTTGTAGGTCATGACCGCGTCGTTGAACGCCTGGCGCGCGAAAGCCACCCGGTTTTCCGTCGATGTCAGTTCTTCCTGGAAGTGCAGCATGTTCTGGTTGGCTTTCAGGTCCGGGTAGGCTTCCGCCAGCGCGAAGAGTCTGCCGAGGACGCCGCCCAGCGTGGCCTCGGCGCTCGAGAGTTCCCTGATGGCCGCTGGATCTGTCGGGTCGGCGGCCGCCTTTTTCAAACCCTGGACGGCTGAGTTTCGCGCCGCAATCACCGCTTCCAGCGTCTCCCGCTCGTGCTTCATGTAGCCCTTGACCGCTTCCACCAGATTGGGGATGAGGTCGTAACGACGCGTGAGCTGAACGTCGATCTGGGAGAAGCCGTTCTTGACCCGGTTTCTGAGGTCTATCAGCCGGTTGTAAATGGAGATCCCATAGACCGCAACGAGAGCCACGATGCCGAGAAGAATCCAGAATTCCATTGTCATCCCCGTTGTTTGTGCCCCTGATCCGGGCCCGAGAATACGCTGCCGTGGGCTGCGAGGAAAAGTCCGCAACGTCCAGCCCTGCAGGACAATCGTTGGGCTCGCCTCCGCGCCGGCCGTGGGGAGCAGAAGAAAAGGCTTGAAAAATTCATATTTGTGACTAAAATGCACAAATATGAGGAACGATCCCAAGCGCACCACGCTCAGGTCATGCAGGGCCATGTTGCGTCCCATTGTCCGGCTGCTGCTCAAGAACGGCGTGATGTGGAAGGAATTCGCGGAACTGGCAAAGAGCGTCTACGTGGACGTGGCGGGGCGGGACTACGGAATCAGCGGCCGACAGACCAACGCTTCCCGGGTTTCCATTTTGACCGGTCTCAGCCGTCGCGAGGTCAAGAAACAGCGCGACCTGCTGGAGGGTCAACCGGCCCCCGGCCCCAGCAAAACCAGCAACGCCA
>JASFOT010000084.1:0-7740 GCA_050116375.1 Gammaproteobacteria bacterium
CAGCCCGACGATCGAAAACGACGGCAGGCCGCCTGCCAGATCCACTTCCACCGATACAGGGGGCGCCTCCAGAGCAACATGCGCCCGGCTGGCAACGGTCGCCAAGCCCATAGGCCCTCCATGGCGGGCAGCGTCCCCCCGGTCGCGCTCTCAGTCGGCCGGGTCGCCCCGGCTTCCGGCCTCCTCCATTGAAGCCAGACGGGTCTCCAGAGCCTCCAGCCGCTCCCGGGTTCGACGCAGTACGCCCTGCTGTACATCGAACTCCTCCCGACTCACCAGATCGAGCTTTGCAATACCTGCCTGCAGGACCGCCCTGAAATTCTGATCCACGTCCATCTGCAGGGCCCGCAGGCTGTCCGGAAGCGAGTCAGCCAGCCGTTTCGCCAGATCGTCGATGATTTTCGGGTCCACCACGGCGAATTCTCCAGTTTTCATGTCACGTGGATACGGTTCAATTCCCTCTCGTCAGCCCAATTATCCACAACTCGCCCCGATTTGGCGCACCCGGAGGCCGGGAGGCGCACCATTCCGGTGCGTTCGATCCGGTCCGCTCTGTCGATCCAGGGCTCGAACCACCGGTATCAGTGGCCTTTCCAAGTCTGGCACGCATTCTGCTTGCTCTTGGCCAGCACGGTCGTCCCGGCGCGGGTGGCGAACGCCCGCCCCGGGAACGGCCGGCCTGTTTTAAGGGAGGCAAATGAGCATGAAACTGGTTACCGCCATTATCAAACCGTTCAAGCTCGACGACGTGCGTCAGACCCTGTCTGATCTCGGCGTCAAGGGCATAACGGTTACGGAAGTAAAGGGCTTCGGCCGTCAGCGGGGTCACACGGAGCTTTACCGGGGCGCCGAATACGTCGTGGACTTCCTGCCCAAGGTGAAGATTGAACTGGCCGTGGATGATGAAGTCGTGGAACAGGCGATCGAGGCCATCACCAACAGCGCCCGTACGGGCAAGATCGGCGATGGAAAGATCTTTGTCACCGATCTGACCCAGGTCATACGAATCAGGACCGGCGAAACCGGTCCTGAAGCGGTCTGAGCGCGGAAGGGGGAAACAACGATGGAACAGATTGCAGAACTTGGCAACTCCGTTGCTGAACTCAGTTACGCGCTGGACACTTTCTATTTTCTGGTCTGCGGCGCACTCGTCATGTGGATGGCCGCCGGCTTTGCGATGCTGGAAGCGGGGCTCGTCCGCTCTAAGAACACCACTGAAATTCTCGCCAAGAACGTAGCCCTGTATGCGATAGCGTGCACCATGTACATGGTGTGCGGCTACAGCATCATGTACGGGGGAGGCGACTTTACACTCTTCCTGCAGGGCATCGTTGGCGACGGCGTCGCCGGCGCCGACGAGCCGGCGACCTACGCACCATCGGCGGATTTCTTTTTCCAGGTCGTATTCGTGGCCACCGCGATGTCGATCGTTTCCGGTGCGGTGGCCGAGCGGATGAAGCTGTGGTCGTTTCTGATTTTCGCTGTGTTCATGACCGGCTTTATCTACCCTATGGAAGGCTCCTGGACCTGGGGCGGAGAAGCCGTTTTCGGGATGTTCAGCCTGGGCGATAACGGATTTTCCGATTTCGCCGGTTCCGGCATCGTTCACATGGCTGGCGCTGCCGCGGCACTGGCGGGCGTTCTTCTGCTCGGGCCGCGGAAGGGAAAGTACGGGCCCAAAGGCAAAATCAACGCCATCCCCGGCGCCAACCTGCCCCTGGCCACGCTGGGCACATTCATCCTGTGGCTGGGCTGGTTCGGTTTCAACGGCGGGTCCGTTCTCGCTACCGCCACTGTAGATAGCGCGAACGCCGTCGCCGTGGTGTTTATGAACACGAACGCCGCGGCTGCCGGAGGCCTGATCGCGGCTCTGGTCACCGCCAAGATCGTCTTCGGAAAGGCCGACCTCACCATGGCCCTGAACGGCGCCCTGGCAGGTCTCGTGGCGATCACCGCCGAGCCCTCCACGCCGACGCCGCTGCTGGCAACCCTGTTTGGCGGCCTGGGTGGCGTACTGGTCGTGTTCTCAATCGTGACGCTGGACAAGCTCAGGGTCGACGATCCGGTTGGTGCCATCTCCGTTCACGGCGTGGTCGGCCTGCTGGGCCTGCTGCTTGTACCGATCACCAATCCGCTCACCGAGGACGGTGGTGCGTCCTTCGGCGGCCAGCTGCTGGGGGCGGCCACTATCTTCATCTGGGTGTTCGTCGCCTCTGCCATCGTCTGGTTTGCCCTCAAGCTCACCATGGGAATACGGGTGACCGAGGAGGAAGAGTACGACGGCGTGGACCTGGCCGAATGCGGCATGGAGGCTTATCCGGAATTCACGACGACGGAAGTCTGATCATCCCGCAAAGACGCGGTGCGGATCTTTACGGCGGGCGCATGCCCGCCGTTTTTTTACTTGCCCTACCTCCGTCCGGCGATGGTAGACTCCGGGCTGAAGGTCCCCCGGGAGAACCGGCATGAAATTGGTCTGCGCGATCATCAAGCCATTCAAATTGGACGACGTCCGCGAGGCGATCGCCGATCTCGGCGTCCAGGGCGTCACCGTTACCGAGGTGAAGGGCTTCGGCCGCCAGAAGGGCCATACGGAGCTGTATCGGGGGGCAGAGTATGTGGTCGATTTCCTGCCAAAGATAAAACTTGAACTCGCAGTGGACGATTCCCTGCTCGAACAGGTGGTGGAGTCGATTACAAACGTCGCCAGGACGGGGAAGATCGGCGACGGCAAAATCTTCGTTTACGACCTGGAAAAAGCCATCAGGATCCGCACGGGTGAGACCGGTTCCAAGGCTCTATGATCAGGCTGCGGCCGAGGAGAATGCTTTGAGAACGAGATCTTCCAGTTTCTTTGTGCTCTTGCCCGCCCTGTTGATGACGCTGAGCGCTCCCGTGCATGCGGACAAGGAAGTCTATCGCTGGGTCGATGACCAGGGCGTGGTCCACTTCAGCGACCGGCCCATTGACCCGAGAGCCCGACCTACCGGCATGTACTTCCAAAGCACCGATCCCGGCGAAGTCCAGCAACGGCTCATGCGCGAGGAATACGAGCAGGGCGAGCAGGAATTCGCCGACACACAGCAGGCCGAGTCCGCTGCCGAAGAGGCGACCCGCAAGGCCGAGGAGGCGCGTACACGCGATCTCCAGTGCAACGCCGCCAGAGAGCGATTCAACGTCTACACCACAGCTCCCCGTCTCTACGAGACTCTGCCGGGGGGCGAGCGGCGATACCTCACGGAAGACGAGCTCACGGCGGCCAGGGAACAAGCCCAGGCAGACATAGAAAAGTGGTGCGACTGAGCCCGCGACCGCCGATCGTCGCAGGCACCCGCTGACCAGGCGCGCCAGCCGGCGCGCTGCTAGCGTTATGCCCGAAGAACCGAATCACTCTAAGCGACGCCGCCGCGCTGCCAATCGCGGTCAGCATGGATGCTGCCGCGTCGCCGGAGTACCAGACTGTTTTTGCATTGTTCCTCTGGACGCATGGCCGCGGCCCGTCCGGAAAGACATGCCAGGAGAGGCCGGGAGATGCTGAAAACCGGGTTCGTCGGGCTTGGCGCCATGGGGCTGCCGATGGCGAGAAATCTTCATCGTGCCGGTCTGCTGACGGCCGTGTGGAACCGGTCCGCCGAAAAGGCACGCGCGTTGGCGGGAGAGACGGGGTGCACCGCATGTGCCGCACCGGAGGAACTCGCTGAACTCTGTGACGTCATGGTGCTTTGCATTTCCGCCGACGAGGACGTCCTCGAGATTGTGGGCGCCATAGCCCCGGTCGTCTCGCCGGGAACTATCGTTATCGACTGTTCTACCGTCAGCGCGGCGACGGCCAGGCAGGCGGCTTCCATCCTGTCGGAAAAAGGATGCGGGTTTCTTGATTGCCCCGTCAGCGGCGGAACGGAGGGGGCGCGTCAGGGCACGCTCTCTATCATGGCCGGAGGTGCAGCGGAGGATCTCGAAAAGGCGCGCCCGGTGCTGGAGGCCATGGGTCGTTCCGTCGTCCATATGGGGCCGGCAGGATTGGGACAGGCCGCCAAGGCGACGAACCAGGTCATGGTGGCCGGTATCAATCAGGCGGTCACGGAAGCACTGGCCTTCGGACGTTCCCAGGGGCTGCCGGTGGACGCTCTGGTCGCTGCCCTGTCCGAAGGCGCCGCCGGCAACTGGTTCCTGAGTCACCGGGGCCTGACCATGATCGAGGGACGCTACCCGCTGGGCTTCAAGATTCGCCTACACCAGAAAGACCTGGCGATCTGCGCCGACATGGCCAGCGACAAGGGCGCCAGACTGCCGCTGGTGGAAATGACCAGAATCCACTACGAGAGATTGATGTCGAGAGGTCTCGGGGATCACGACATCTCCGCCCTCTTTGTCCTGAAGAAAGAATTGTTCCCGGAGCAGGAGGAATAATACGTGGCCTTCGAGAGGGCCGGGCGACGAGCTGAGACGGACAGGGCCGAGTACCTTCCGGATTTCTGCAGACCGGCGGTAGTGCTTGCCGTCGTCCTGATCAGCGAGTTGCTGGCGCTCGTCCTGACCCTCGGTCGAGCCGGTAGCCTGGCCGATTCCTCCTTCTGGAGCGTACTGGCAAGCACGTCCCTGTTCCTCCTCTGGATCGGGCTGTCCGGCGCCGCGGTCCTGTGTTACACGCGCCCCCTCTTGTCGCGCTGGTCAGTGACACGGGCGACGGGCACGGCCCTGCTTCTTCTCGTCATCGTGACCGGACTGATCTCGGAGGCCGGCTGGTGGCTGGGTCGTTACTGGGTTTTCCTCGGCGTCTCCCCTGAACAGGCCGCGCGGGGATCCGGGCACGCGGAGTTTCTTCTGCGCAACATGGCCATCTCGCTCGTCGTCAGCGCTCTCGCTCTGCGCTATTTCTATGTCTCTCATCAGTGGCGAAGGAACGTGGAAATGGAGGCTACGGCACGGGTTCATGCCCTGCAGGCTCGCATCAGGCCCCATTTCCTGTTCAACAGTCTGAATACCATCGCCGCATTGACACGTAGCAATCCGGAGCTGGCCGAGGAGGCCATCGAGGACCTGGCTGATCTGTTTCGGGCGTCGCTGCGGGATTCCGCGGCCCGGATGCCGCTCAAGGAGGAACTGGAAGTGGCGCGGCTTTACCAGCGAATCGAGCAGCATCGTCTCGGCAACAGGCTGACCGTGGACTGGCGGGTAGACAAATTGCCGATGCGCGCGGCAGTCCCGGGTCTGTCCCTGCAGCCCCTGCTGGAGAACGCCATCTACCACGGTATCGAACCGCTGCCGAATGGCGGAACGGTACTCATCGAGGGTCGGGTGCTGGACAATGAGCGGCTGGAAATCCGGGTGTCCAACCCGCTGCCTGATTCCGGATCGGCCCGGCACCGGGAAGGCAACCGTATAGCCCTGGACAATATCAGCGAACGGTTCCAGATCGCTTACGGCGATCGGGCCAGGGTGGAATACGGACCCAAGGATGACATCTACGAGGTGGTGCTGCAGTTTCCCCGGCTGGAAAACGAATGATGAAAGTTCTCGTGGTAGATGACGAGGCGCCGGCGCGGGAACGTCTCGCGAACCTGGTGGCCGATCTCGAAGGTTTTGAACTGGCCGGCGAGGCCGCCGATGGACAGCAAGCGCTGACCATGGTCGAGAAACTGGCGCCCGATATCGTGCTCATGGACGTCCGCATGCCGGGGATCGACGGCGTCGAGGCGGCCCGTCATCTCGCCGGAATGCCCGAGCCGCCGGCGGTTATCTTCACCACGGCCTACGACCAGTACACCCTGGACGCGTTCGATGCGGCAGCGACGGGTTACATTCTCAAGCCGGTGCGCAGAGAGCGTCTGGAAAAAGCCCTCAGGCGGGCGACACGTCCGACCAGGGCCCAGCTGGCAGGACTGAAAACCGACGGAGACCGGTCTGTCCGCACCAATATATGCGCCCGCCTCGGAGACAGAATGCGGCTCATCCCCATCGAAGACGTGATCTACTTTCGTGCCGAGCAGAAATATGTCACTGTGCGACACAGTCGCGGAACAGACCTTCTCGATGAGCCGCTGAAGGACCTGGCGGATGAGTTCGACGAAGGCTTTTGCCGTATCCACAGGAGCGCTCTGGTTGCGCTTCGGCATGTGGATACCGTGGAGCGGGACGATAACGGCCATCTCGTTGTACGCCTGCGAGGCTGCGACGAAACGCTCTCTGTCAGCAGGCGGCACGCCACCGAATTCCGTCGGAGAATGCAGAAACCATGATCAAGGAAATCCGAATCGCCACCAGGCAGAGCCGCCTGGCACTCTGGCAGACAGAGTATGTGGCCGATACGCTCCGCCGGGCACATCCCGGCATCGAGATCGAGATTATCCCGATGACGACCCGGGGCGACGAGATTCTGGACAAGTCCCTCGCGAAGGTCGGTGGCAAGGGCCTGTTCATCAAGGAACTCGAGACCGCGATGCTCGAGGGACGCGCTGACATTGCCGTTCACTCCATGAAAGACGTGCCCTGGGACCTCCCCAGGGGAATGAAAATCGGTGCCGTGCTGCAGCGTGCCGATGCCGGCGACGCCATCGTGGCACGAAAAAAAGAGGCCTCCCTGGCCAGCCTTCCGGAAGGCGCCCGGATCGGCACCTCGAGCCTTCGGCGCCAGGCCCAGATTCGCCACAGCCGGCCCGACCTCAGGGTCGAACCTGTTCGTGGCAATGTCGAGACCAGGCTTCGCAAACTGGACAAGGGTGATTTCGACGCCATCATCCTGGCTTCCGCGGGACTGAAGCGCCTTGGTCTGGGCGAACGAATCACCGGTCGTCTCACCATGGACGAGTGCCTGCCTGCGGTAGGCCAGGGGGTCATCGGAATCGAGTGCCGCAGCGAGGATCAGGAGATCGGTGAAGCCCTGAAGCATATCGAGCATGCCCGCACCCGGCGCTGCATCGATGCCGAAAGAAGCCTGGCTCGGGAACTCCAGGCCAGCTGCGAATCACCCATTGCGGCGTACGGCGAGTATCGCGACGGGGAGCTCTTCGTGCGAGGCATGGTGGCGACTCCCGACGGATCACGCATCCTGAAGGCCAGCGTCCGCGGCAGCGCCACCGACGGCAGCGAACTTGGCAGGGAACTGGCCGCTGACCTGCGGGAACAAGGGGCCGAAGAGCTTCTGGAGGAGCTGCGAACGGAAACATGAGCGCCGAGCACCTCTGCGGGCTGAAGATTCTGGTCACTCGACCTGCAGCCCAGTGCCGGTCTCTCTGCCGATTGATCGGCGAGCGGGGCGGTGAAGGCATCCCCTGGCCCGCGATCGAGATCGAACCCTGTCCGCCAGAGGGTCGCCCGCGGGAACTGCTCGGAGCCACGGGGCCCGGGGATCTGGTGATCTTCGTCAGCCGAAATGCCGTCCTGCACGGAAGCGCTTTCCTGCCGGACACGGACAGGCCGACGATTGCCGCTATCGGGCCGTCTACCTATGCCGCGCTCGAACGGTCCGGGCTGACCCCCGATATCCGGCCCCGGGGTTTCGACAGCGAATCCTTGCTGGCGGATCCGCGACTGCATTCCGGAAAAATTCGTCGGGTGTTCATTATCCGGGGCGCCGGCGGCCGAGAGCTACTCGGTGATACGCTGCGTCAGCGGGGTTGTCCGGTCACCTACCTGGACGTCTATCGACGACGAAAGCGGGTTTCTTCACACGCCGAACGGACCGAACTCCTTGTTCGCTGGAAAAAGGGGGGCGTGGACCTGTATACGGCGACAAGTGTT
>JASFOT010000085.1:0-7718 GCA_050116375.1 Gammaproteobacteria bacterium
CGTCAGCTCTTCCGCGGAAAGCAGGTAGAAGAGCATCAGCACATCGGATTGCTTGGACAGCTTGTAACGATTCGGCGTGTCTCCCTCCGCTTCCAGGATCCGGTCCAGACGCTGGATGTCGCCGTAACGTCCGCGATAGGCGTTCCAGTCGAACTCTTCCAGGTCCTCGTAACCCTCGAACTGGCTGAGTATTCCGTCGCGATGGAAGACCACCCGCATCCGTCGCGAGATCCGGTCCCACTGCGCCAGCTCCATGTCGGTCAGTTCCAGCATCTTGCAGAGCTCGGCGCGGCGATGTTTCGACAGATGGGCGAGCAGGGCCTGAGCCCGTTCGAGGACCCAGACAGTCATCACGTTGGTGTAGGTATTGTTGTCGAGGCCGGGCTCGTCCCGGTCCGGATAGCCCTCGTGATATTCGTCCGGCCCCATCACGCCGTGGATGTCGTAACGGTCTTCCGCCTCGTCGTGGGTCGTCAGGCTGACGAGAAAACGCGCGATTTCCAGGAACATTTCGGCCCCGTGATACGCCAGGAATTCCTCGTCCCCGGTTGCCTCGTGGTATTGCCAGATGTTGTAGGCAATCGCGATGTTGACGTGGCGCTGCAGGCTGCTGTTATCGGGCAGCCAGTGACCGGATTCCGGGTTCAGATGAACCTGCTGGGTTTCCTCCCGTCCGTCGCTGCCGCTCTGCCAGGGAAACATGGCGCCTCGAAAACCTGCTTCCTCGGCATTGCGGCGTGCCCGTTGCAGCCGCCTGGCGCGGTATTTGAGAAGTGCGCGGGTGATCTCGGGAATACGGAGATTCAACAGCGGGAAAATGAACAGCTCGTCCCAGAAAATATGACCGCGATAGCCTTCCCCGTGCCATCCGCGTGCCGGGATGCCCACGTCCAGGTCCTCGGTATTCATCGAGACCGACTGCAGGAGATGAAAAACGTGCAGTTTGACGATGAGCTGCACGGGATCCTCATCCTGGCCGTCGGCCAGTCTCCAGTCCGTGCCGAAGCGCCGCCATAGCTGCTGCCATGCAAGCTTGTGCCCGGCGATCAGGTCGGCGAATCGGGGCACGCTGTCCACGGTTTCACGTGCTGCCAGGCCGGGTTCGCTGATGCCCCGGTCCCGCGAGGTGTAAAGAGCGACGATCTTCTCGATCCTGATGCTGCCGCCCTCTGTGCACTCGACCTTCGCACTCACCGCCGCGCGAGCGGCGTCGGTTGCAGAAATCCAGTCCGTGTCCAGGAGCTGGTCGCCGCGGTAGACCCTGGTACGTGCGGCCTGCGCCACCTCCAGCCCGGACTGGCTGGTTCTCATCTTCAGGAACAGCCGTTCGCCCTGGGATTCGCTGGCCAGGGGGACAAGATGCTGACTGGCCAGTTTCTTGTAGCGGGCCACGTTAGCGTTGACGACGGTACCATCGAGGGCCGTCCTGATTTCCAGGGTACCGGACCAGTTCTCCGGGACGACTTCGAGCTCGATGGCCGCAAGATGCGGTGCGCGCATATGCACCAGACGCCGCTCCAGCAGGCGCGTGACCCGGTCCTGATCGTCGATGAAAGTGAGATCGCGCTCGAAGATGCCATGCTGCGTATCGAGGCGCTGGCAGTAGTCTCGTAGATGAGCGCGGTCCACGTGAAACCAGGGCCCGTCGAGAACTCTCACCTGCAACGGAAGCCAGTTGGGCAGATTGACCAGATCCTCGTTCTCGATGATCCGGCCCGCCATCTCGGTCTGCAGCCGGTTGTAGCCGCCCGCCAGGTAAGTGCCCGGATAGTGGATCCCGTCCGCGATGCATTCGGGCGCGGCACCCCGGGTCGCGAAGTAACCGTTGCCAAGAGTGAACAACGCCTCGCGGTAGCCCTCTTCCTCGGGCAGGTAGCCCTTCTGAACGAGGTGCCAGCTCCTCATGCTTCCGCCCCCGCGGCAAGCCTCGCCAGAAAGCGGCGGGTCTCCTCGGTGTCGCGGAGGCGATAGCTCGCCGCGGTCCGGCGCGGTTCGTCGCTGACCAGGACGCCGACACCAACGTCCGCCAACGCGCGGAACGCGTCCTCGTCGGTCTCGTCGTCGCCGACATAAATCGGCAGCGTGCCGGTCCCGGTCTCGTCGATGGTCTCCATTAGCCAGATCACGGCTTTTCCCTTGTCCCATGGGAGAGCGGGCCGCAGTTCGAAAACCTTTTTTCCGAGTCGCTTCTTCAGGCGCGGATGACGGACGATCGCCTGATCCACCGCAGTCTCGATCGCCGCAATTTGTTCGGTCGCCACCAGCCGGTAATGCACCGATATTGAATAACGCTTGTCCTCCACCAGCGAACCGTCGATTTTGGCCAGGGCGTTTTGCAGTTCCGCGGCGGTCTCCGCCACGTCCGACACGAAGTCTTCTGCCAGAGATCGGTGAATCCCGGAACCCTCTGGACCCGCGATCTCCAGGCCATGGTTGCCCGCGTAGAACAGCTGTTCCAGGGCAACACGCTCTCGGACGTCATCCAGGGAGCGGCCGCTGATGATGGCGGTCGGCCACCGGGCTGCGAGCGCCTGGAGCGTCGACCGGGTGGCGGCCGGCAGCACCGCGTCTTCGGGGCGCGGCGCAATCGGCGACAGCGTTCCATCGTAATCAAGCAGGACCACGAGCCGGCGACCATCAAGAGACTCCAGGATCTCCCCGGCCTGGGATTCCGGTGATCCGGTCGCCGTGCCCATATTGTCCCGCGTCGTCATCTTTGCCTCCCCGCCCGCCAAAACTGGCTGCGTGCCTCGCAGTGGTCCGCATGCCAAGAGGATTGAGCCCGATTGTCTCGATGTTCGATCCTCAGGCCAAGTGCCCCGGACCATATTGTGGGCGAAACGCTTTCCGCCGAGCCTTCCGAGATCTGCGCCTGCGACCCTGGATCGACGCACTCAACAGCCACCTGTTTCCATCTGCAGACAAACGGGGTCGTGTCGGCGGCACTGCGACGCGCCGTTCTCAAAAACTCACCGGTCATGCGTATTCCCGCCCGAATCGGCTGGTCTGCCGTTGGCGACGCCCGGACCGTAGAGGGCACAATGGGTCATGCCTGATCGATCACGTTATCTTTCGGCAGGCCAGGAGATTGTTCGATGGATCCAAGACTTGCCCCCTACCGTGCGGTGCTGTTCGACCTCGACGGGGTGCTGACGGATACCGCCGGTGTCCACTCCCGCTGCTGGAAAAGAATGTTCGACGACTATCTTCGCGAGCGGGCGGCACGCCTGGGGGAAAATTTCGTCGAATTCGACATCACGGAGGACTACCTCCGCTACGTTGACGGCAAGCCCCGCTACGACGGCGTCCGGAGCTTCCTCGCCTCTCGTCACATCGATCTGCCGGATGGCGACCCTTCGGATCCGCCGGGCACGGACACGATCTGCGCCCTGGGCAACCGCAAGAATGCGTTGCTGACGGAGGTCCTGGCACGGGAGGGCGTCGAGACTTACCCGGGGTCGTTGCGGCTCCTCGACGAGCTGGCGGCCGCTGGCGTGCACATGGCCGTGGTGTCATCGAGCAAGAACACGCCAGGCGTCCTGGCGGCCGCCGGCATTTCGGATCGCTTCGAGGCGGTTGTAGACGGCAGTGTCGCCGCGCGGCAAGGTCTCCGTGGCAAGCCTGCACCGGACACGTTCCTTTACGCCGCTGAACGTCTCGGCGTCCCCCGTGAGGAGGCCGTCGTCGTCGAGGACGCGCTCTCGGGGGTAGCGGCTGGTCGCAATGGTGAGTTCGGCATGGTGGTCGGCGTCGCGAGAGACGGCAATGACGAGGCCCTGAAAGCGGCGGGCGCAGATCTGGTGGTCACCGGTCTTGGCGAACTTGCCGGCGAGAAGACCAGTCGGTGTGAGTGAAAGAACGATGACCGCAGGGGTGAGAACCTGCACAAGCATGCGCTGCCCGGAACAGCCGTCCGGAAGTTTTGCTGATGGCTTAGGAGACCATCAACCGCGCGCTCGCAATCGATCCGGACAATGCGCAGGCATATTCCGGTCTGGCGTGGTACTACGACAATTACAAAGGAGATCTTCAGGAGGCTGCTCGATTTCACCAAAAAGCGGTGGAACTGGCGCCCAACGACGTTCAAGTGATGAACGGCTTTGCCAATTTCCTCCTGAGCCTGGGACGTTACGAGGAGTCCATCACGCTCTTCAGCGTTTTGGTCAAACGGGATCCGGTCAACTCGAAGCTGCACTACAACATGGGGCTCGCCTATATCTTTGCAAGACGCTTTGATGAGGCCTCCGAATCTTTCGACAGAGCCCTGGCACTTAGTCCGGACAATGAGCTCGGGGGTTATTTTCGGGCTTTCACCGATTTCCTCAGGGGCCAATGCGGGAGCTTTGTCGAAAAGACGGAAGCACTCTCGACAGCGACCGGCAATGACGTATATCGCTTGATCGGCCACTCGCTTTGTTATCCAGGCATGGATCGGGAGGCCGAGGCGGCGCAGGCCCTCGAGTCACTCGAGGACGAATTCGGGGACCGGTATACGACCTGGGTCGCCGCAGTTCATGCCCGTCAGGGCAGGGCTGACGATGCTTTCGAGTGGCTGGAGCGCGCTTACAGAATGAACGGGCCCGGCCAGATGCTGGGTGTTCCCCACGGCGTGATGTTCGAGTCACTGCACGACGATCCACGCTGGGAACCCCTGCTCGAGAAGCTGGGCCTGGCGCCCGGGCAACTCGCGGCGATCGAATTCGATGTGGAGTTACCCCGCTAGGGCGACCGAACAAAATCCACTTGTTTGCCGAAACCAGTTAGCCGGTCATGTTTCTGGCGAGCGCAGCCGCCGGAAGCTGCGGTAGTATCTGGCCGTGCTGCAATTCCACCCATTTGGCTTGCTGGCCTGGATCGCGGTCGCTTTGTGCTGGACCCTGGCCATCGTGCTTTTCCGAGTCGGCATGCCGGGAAGCGTGGCGCGCAAACTGGCGGTGCTCCTGGTGTTCGAGGGCGTGACGCTCGGATCGAGCGATGCGGGTGTCGCGATCTGGATGGTGTCGCCCCAGGACTTCTACGTCCAGCATCCTTTGTTCGGGACCGCACAGCGGATTGTCCACACTCTCGGTGACGTCGGAATGCTCGCGCTGTACCCGCCATTTCTCGCCGCGGCTCTGCAGACCAGGCTCACTCGGGTATTCGGCGAAAGATCAGCACAGATCGCTTTGGCGGGTGCCGCGCTGATGCTGTTCCTGGCAGTGATGCTGAAACCGGTTCCGTTCGGTCTTTCGCTGCTCTACCTGTGGATGGCAGCCACCTTTCTGTTTGCTCTCGTGGCCTCGATACACGCCTGGCATGTATCGAGGGGCGTGGCGCGATCCCGCGCCCTCTCGTTCGCGATTGCCTTCGGTATCCGCGACATTGGCTGGACTCTGGTTTATTCACTAGCGTTGTTCGAGATCTGGTGGGGAGCGCAGGATCTACCGCTTGAGCATCCAATCAATACTGTCCGGATACTGGCCTATATCCTCGGCACCCTGTTCGCAGTGCCGATGATTGCCTACGGTATTCTGCGGACTCAGCTTTTCGATATCGACCTGCGTATCCGCTGGACGATCAAGCAATCGACCGTCGCGGCGGCTGCGGTCGCGCTCGTGTTCTTGCTCTCCGAAGGGGCGGAACGATTCCTGTCGTCGGAACTGGGGAATGTTGCAGGGCTGCTGGCTGCGGCCATTGTGGTGTTCCTGCTGGCGCCACTTCAACGCTTTGCCGAGCGCGTCGCCACCGTCGCAATGCCGAACACGGAAAACACGCCGGAGTACGCCGCATTTCGCAAGATGCAGGTATACGAGTCAGCGGTCTCCGAGGCGCTGTATGGGGACGGCATTTCGCAAAAGGAAAGGGCGCTGCTCATGCACCTTCGGGAATCGCTCGGCATTTCAGAAGCTGACGCCGAGGCTATCGAATACGGACTGCAACAGGGGACCGCGCCGATGGAACAGACCGGGTAGCGGTGAATCGCTCTCGTCAATCATCCCGGGCAGAGAAAGTTCGCGTGCTGAAACACCGCGGCGTCCTCGATGCCCCGGCGAAGCCCTGAAGGTCACCGGACCTCAGGGGCTTCAGTCATCCAGATCTCGGAGATCCCGGCGGGCTCGTATCCGTTCCAGACGATGACGTCGCCTTCGGCGACGCCAAAGAGCATGCCCGAGGCGTCGTAGGGACCAACCTCGGCTTCGAGCCGGGGCTCGCCGCCCTCTGCCGCCACGCTCCAGATTTCGGCATAGCCTGGCCTGGTATGGCTGGCGTCCCGATAGAAAACACGGGATTCGCCCGCGGACCAGCGGGGAATGGCGCCGAGAACCGGCGAACCGCTGTCGTCCAGGATCGGCTCGCAGTCCAGTTCCGGCCCCGAGCAGATCATGAGGCCGGCTCCGCGGGTACCGCGGCTTAGAAGGCGGCTGCCGTCCCGGGACCAGTCTGCCGGCAGCACGTGGGCCTCCAGGGAACGCTTCTCACCGGAGGAGAGGTCCAGCACCTCGGTGCGCCGGGATCCTTTCAGGTTGTAAGCGATCCGGTTCCCGTGGACGGCCAGCCAGTTCTGCTTCGACCAGTGAAAATCGGCCAGGACCTCCTGGCTCAGTCCTGTCTCCGGGTCCAGGCGATGAAGGCTGCGGCCCTTGTAGTACCAGATGCTTCCGTCGTTGCGGGACCAGGTGGGCAGGGTCGCCTCGGCCGTCGGACCGAAGGTTCGCTGCTCGGCCTTGCCGCCAGCCACGGGCACGGTGAACACGCCGTCTTCGGCGAAATAGACCACGGACTCGCCGTCGGGGGACACCAGCGGCAGCGCCATGGGGTTACGAGTCTGATAAAGGACGCGGTCCTGCCCGGTGGCCGGATCCGTGGCCACCAGGCGCCAGACGGGCCGCGAATGGGCGTAGGCGAGCCTTGAGCCGTCACCGGAGATCGCCGGATACCCGTACCCGCCCGAGCCGGCAGTCAGCATGACCGGGTTGCCCCCGGAAGTATCGAACTGCCACAGGTGATAGTTGGTGAACTCGCCGTCCGGCGCCGCATACAGCACGGTTCGGCCGTCCGGCAGCCACACCGGCCCTTCCGCGCCCACGCCGGGCCATTCGTTAACTGAGGTCGTGATCTGCCGGAACGCCCCGGACGCCGCCTCGAAGAGCCAGAGGTTGCCGATGGGGCTTTCGTCGGCCAGCACGAACACGACATCGCCGTTGCCGTTCACCGCCGGCATGGGCTCGGCGAATCCCGGCGTCTGGGGGATGCCTTCCAGGAGCCGGGGCTCGCTGCCGTCCAGGTAGCCAATGGCGATCTCCATGGGGCCTGGAACGAAAACAAAGGACCGACCATCCGGCGCGAAACGCGGGGACCACCCCCGGCGCACGAGCAGCCGCGGCGTTCTGGTGCCCTGGGCATCCACCAGCCAGATGCCCTGGCCCTCTTCATCCGATGCCTGCTGGAAAAGAATGTTGTCGTCGACGGGAGACCAGCTGGGTGAGGTGGCCGGCAGCTCTCCCCGGGTGACCTGGACAGGTTCCCCGTCCGGCAGGCTCATGACCCAGATCTGCATCACGTTATTTCCGTCGGGGCTGACGAAGGCCATGCGGCCACCGTCGGGTGACAGCGTCGGCTGGGTGTGGGAACCGGGGAAATCGGTCACCAGCACCGCATCCCCCAGCCGCGACGCGGAGTCGTCCCGGCCGGCTGCCTCGCCCAGCAGGGCTTCGCGGAAGGCTGCGTCCCGGGCCGGG
>JASFOT010000086.1:0-7615 GCA_050116375.1 Gammaproteobacteria bacterium
GCGTCCGCGGCAGCGGCGGTCACGGCGGGGGCGGAATACTGGGAGCTCGATCTGACCGATAGCCAGCGGCTGCACTACGCGCTGCAGGGCGAGGCCGTCGCGAGCGGTTCATTGCATGCCGATAATGTGGCTCCCAGCCTTTTTGGCGGGCTGGTGCTGTGCGAAGGCGATGAGGCCCTGTCGGCGACGCGCATCCCCGTGCCGACAGGAGTTGTTTGTGTCCTGGTGCACCCGCACCTGGAGGTCCGCACCCGCGAAGCCCGCGGTATGTTGTCCCGGGAAGTGCGGCTCGAGGATCATGTTCGTCAGACCATGGCCATTGCCGGATTTATCGCTGGCTGTTACAGGGATGACGTGGCGATGGTGGGCCGGTCTCTGCGAGATTTTGTCATCGAGCCTCAGCGCAGGGATCTGGTGCCGGGATTTCTTCGCGTCAAGGGCGCCGCCCTGGAAGCCGGTGCTCTCGGCGCCTCCCTGTCCGGCAGTGGTCCCAGCATATTCGCCTGGTGTCGGGCAGAACATGCCGACGGCGTTCGAGAATCCATGACCCGGGCATTTGTCGATGGGGGCACGGAATGCGAGTCGTGGATCTCGGCAGTGGACGCACCAGGAGCACGCGTGGAGAAAATCGATTGAAATGCCGGGCCCGTGGCGGAGAATGAAACTCGCCGTGGGGCCGCCCTCGCGGTAGCTGCCTTCACTTTCTGGGGTTTCACGCCCCTGTATTACAAGCTTCTCGACTCGGTAGGCGCCATCGAGGTGCTGGCCCACCGAATCCTCTGGACGGTGATCTTCGGATGTCTCGTCATCCAGTTTCGGCGCGGCTGGCGTCGGTTGAGAGACGCGTTGAGGCAACCCGGCACGCCGCTGACCCTGATGGCCAGTTCCATACTCGTCTCCGCCAACTGGCTCATCTTCATCTATGCGGTGCAGACGGATCGCGTACTGGACGCAAGTCTCGGCTATTACATCAATCCTTTGGTCAATGTGTTGCTGGGCGTTGTCATTCTTGGCGAAAGGATGAGCATCGCCCGCGGGATTGCCGTGGCCCTTGCGGCCACCGGGACCCTCGTGCTGGCAACGAGCCACGAGGGCTTTCCGTGGATTGCCTTGTCTCTGGCTTTCAGTTTCGGCTTTTACGGACTGCTGCGAAAGCAACTTGACGTCCCGGTGGTCGGAGGGCTGGTCGTGGAGACCGGCTATTTGCTGCCGGTAACCGCAGTTTTCCTGGGTTGGCTGACTGCCAGCGGCGACGCCGCCATGCCGTCTCAGGGCACGGCGATCAGTTTGCTGCTCATGGCCGGCGGGCCAGTGACCATGTTGCCGCTTCTCTGGTTTACCCAGGCAGCCCGGCGTCTGCCTCTCAGCGTCATCGGCCTGTTCCAGTACATCGGACCGTCCCTGAGTTTTCTGCTTGCTGTCTTTGTCTTCGATGAGTCGTTCACCCGAGTTCATGCCGTGACGTTCGGATGTATCTGGACCGGCCTGGTGATTTCAACCATCGACAGCCTCGCCAGAGCCCGAAAAATCGAGGCCCTGCGGAGGGAAATGGTGGTCGCTGACGGCTCGGGCCGGGCAGAGTAGAATCACAGCTCTTTTTGGATACCCCGGCGAACGTTCATCCATGCCGACATTGACCACGCCAGCGGTGACGGGACTTGTACTGGCGCTTTTGTTGGCCGGGCTTTTCGGCTACCTCGCAACCAGAGCCTGGCGAAAGTTCTACCAGTCTCCCCGGATGATCCTTGCGCGTCTCGGTCAGCGTCGGTTATCCGATCTGGTGATTCCGGACGGAATAGACGGCGAGATACACGTGGACCACCTTTTGCTGACGCCCCACGGGATTCTCGTTCTGGAACTCCGGAATGCGTCCGGCGCCCTTTTCGCCGGCGAGAACATGGACGAGTGGCGGGTGATCGACCAGCCCCGGCGGTATTCGTTTCGTAATCCTCTGCCGGGGCTCGAGGCCCGGGTTCACGCCGTGGAGTCGATATCGGGCAAGGTGCCGGTAGTCGGCAGGGTCGCGATTGCTGGCGAGGTGAAATTCACCGGCGGTCGACCGCCTGGCGTCGCGACGCTTGCAGAAGTGGCCGCAGAGTTCTCGGTGCGCCGGACGACGAAGGAAAAAGTGAAACTGCCCGAGGAGTATCTGCAGGCCTGGGAACGGGTCAAGCGGGCGGTGAAACCATCCGCCACCTGAAACCAGCTTCCTCAGGCAGCAGCCCGGGCCTCACGCCGCTGGTGGTGGTCGGCGAGGACTCTGGCGACGCAGGCGGTCACTTTCTTCCCGGTGGCGATGTGAAGGAACTCGTTTGGGCCGTGCGCGTTCGACTTCGGCCCCAGGACCCCGGTTGCCAGGAACTGGATGCCGGGGAATCGTTCACCCAGCATGCCGATGAAGGGGATGCTTCCGCCGGTCCCGAGATACATAGCGTCCGCGCCGAAAAAATGCCTGGATGCTGCCTGCATCGAGGTTTCCAGCCAGGGGTCCAGAGGGGGCGCATTCCAGCCGCCCAGGCTTTGCTCCACGTCGAATTCGACTTCCGCGTGATGCGGCGGATCACGTTCCAGCGTATCCCGGACGAGCTCCGCTGCCCGCGCCGGGTCCGTGGTCGGCGCCAGGCGGATGGACAGCTTCAACTCGGTCACGGGTCTCAGGGTGTTCCCGGCATCCACGAGAGATGGCAGTCCGCCTGCGCCGGTCACGCACAGGGTCGGTCGCCAGGTGTTGTTGAGAAGAAGCTCGGTCAGGTCCGTTGCCACCGGGCGCGTGCCGCTCGCCCAGCTGAACCGGGAATGCACGGTTTCGCCGAGAACATCCGCGGCGGCGCGGGCCTGTTCCCTCCTGGCCTCCGGAATGTCTGCGTGCAGGTCGTCCAGCACCATGGATCCGGTGCGCTCATCCTCGAGACGGCTGAGGAGGGCTCGGGCGATCCGAAAAGTCGAGGGAACGATGCCGCTGGCGCCGCCGGAATGGACCCCCTCTCTAAGAACGGAGACCCGAAGCGTGCCTGTCAGATTCCCGCGAAGAGATGTTGTGCACCAGAGCTGGTCATAGTTACCGCACTCGGCATCCAGGCAGACGACGAGACTGGGTTCGCCCAGACGGCTCGCCAGGTGGTCCATGTAGTAGGGCAGATCGAAACTGCCGGATTCCTCGCAGGCCTCTATCAGGATCACGCATCGAGCGTGGGGAAGTCCCTGTTCCTGGAGGGCGCGGATCGCCGTCAGCGAGCTGTAAACGGCATAGCCGTCGTCCGCGCCGCCTCGACCGTAGAGTTTTCCATCTCTTATCACCGGCTGCCAGGGCGAAAGGCCTTCCGCCCAGCCCGAAAACTCCGGCTGCTTGTCCAGGTGACCGTACAGAAGAACCGTGTCGTCTCCCTGACCCTCGACCTCGATCAGAAGGATCGGGGTGCGTCCTTCCAGCCGGATGACATCCACCGTCATGCCCCGGACTGGCTGTTCGCGGCACCAGCCCTCCATCAGGGCGACCGCCGCATCCATATGCCCTTTCCTTGCCCAGTCGGGATCGAACAGGGGGGATTTGTTCGGTATTTTCACGTAATCGCAGAGACTGGGGATGATGCTGCGGTCCCAGGTGTCGTCGATGAGCCGTGTCGCTCGGTCGTGGTCCATGTCCGGTCCTCGGATCGATTGGTGTGTCCCGTTATTCTAACGTCACCGTGGGTCTTGCACAGGAGGGTCTGAACTGTTGATCGCTGGTCTGCTAATCGACATATCCGGCGTCCTGCACGTCGGCGACGAACCCATTATCGGATCGGCCGAGGCTGTCAGGCGGCTGCGTCGGGCGGGATACCTGCTCCGTTTCGTGACCAACACCAGCCGCCTGTGTCGCGCCGGCGTGATCGAGCGGCTGGAGCGTCTCCAGATGCCGGTGGCCCCGGAGGAGGTCATCACCGCGCCTCTGGCGGGACGGAAGTGGCTCGAGGCCAGAGGCCTGCGGCCGCACCTCTTGATTCATCCTGACCTGGCCGCGGATTTCAGAGATATGGAGTGCGGCAATCCAGACGCCGTGTTTCTGGGCGATGCCGGCGAGTACTTCGATTACCCGGCTCTGAACCGGGCTTTTCGTCTGCTCATGGATGGCGCGCCCCTGGTGGCAGTGGCCAGGAACCGGTATTTCCAGGAAGCGGACGGACTCAGCCTGGATATGGGGGCCTTCGTCACGGCGCTCGAATACGCTGCGGGAGTCGAGGCGGTGATTATCGGCAAGCCCTCGGCCGGATTTTTCGAGTCCGCGCTGGCGGACATGGACCTCGAGGCGAGCCAGGTATTGATGGTCGGAGACGACGCGGAGGCCGATGTCCTCGGCGCTATTGCGGCGGGTCTGCAGGGGGCACTGGTTCGCACCGGAAAATACCGTCCGGGCGACGAGGAACGTCTCGAGAACACCACGGCGACAGTCTTCCGCAATCTGGAAGAGCTATCAAAATCATTAAAAAAGAGCTAGATAAGTAACTTTATTAAACTAAATACTTATTTAATCCGGCAAGCCAAAAAATCGCCGGGCATTCGATGAAGTCTCTGCCGCCAGCTGATGAACGCTTTTGCCGGCACATGCGGCGACGGTTTTCGCGATGTGGGCCAGGTACATGGGTTCGTTGCGACGGCCGGGCGGTCGGGGGTCCAGGTCCCGCGGCAACAGATAGGGCGCGTCTGTCTCCAGCAGGAGGCGGTCCTCCGGGATATATCGGATCAGCTCCCTGAGATGATGGCCACGTCTCTCGTCGCATATCCATCCCGTGATCCCGACATAAAGGTCCAGATCCAGGTATGCGCGCAGTTCGCTCTCGGACCCGGTGAAACAATGGGCCACTGCACGAGAGATTCGGGGCAGATAGTCCCCGAGAATCGAAACGAAGCGCTCATGGGCGTCCCTCTGATGCAAAAAGACGGGTTTGGCTGCTTCCGCGGCCAGTGCCAGCTGGGCCCGAAAGCAGGATTCCTGTTCTTCGTGGGTCGAGAAATTTCGAAAAAAATCCAGGCCGGTTTCTCCGATCGCCACCACCGGGGGTTTTCCGGCGAGTTCGCGGACCCAGGTTGCGTCGGCATCGGTCCAGTCACTGGCGTGATGGGGATGGACCCCGGCCGTCGAGAAAAAAAATCCGGGTCGTTCTTCCGCCAGCTCCAGCGCCCTGTGACTGGACTCCCGGCTGCTTCCGGTGACGATAATGATTTCGACACCTGATTCCCGTGCGCGACTGACAACCTCGTCCCGGTCATGGTCGAAGCTGTCATGGGCCAGATTGGCGCCGATGTCTATCAGCCGGTTCGGCCGCTGTCCCCGGATCATGGAAGCAGCCGGCAGGAGTCGATGGATATCCGGGTCATCGGTTTTTCCCGGCCCCGGTCGGCCCTCGCTTCGCCGATCTGGATTTGGTGGTCCTGCGGCCGGGCGCCTGCTTGTGTTTCACGGCTGTCTTCTTGCTTCTGGCCTTCCTGTCCGTGCCGCCCGCGGCCGCGGTGGCCGTCGTCCCGGGTGGTTTCTTGGCGCTGCTGAGCGCCTTTTTGCCGGTGGATGGCTTTTTTGTAAGCCGCGGTCTTTTTGCCTTGCGAATACGGACCGCATGGCGGTGAGCCGCGGTCTTGAGCGCTTCGAACGCCTCGTCCATGTATTCGGTCACAACATTCACGTCCGGTACGGCGTCGTAGCCCGCCATGACCCCGATGTCCAGCTTGCCGTCGTAGCTGAAGACGGTGATGTTCATCGACAGGCCCGGCGGGATGACGGACATGGGATAGGCGTTCATCATGCGAGCGCCCCAGAGATAGAGCGGAACCTTCGGTCCCGGCACGTTGGAAATCAGGATATTTCCCAGTGGGGGCAGGCTCTCCGCGAGCCCGATCAACTCGCTGGCCTGGGCCACGCCCTGGATGGCGAGCGTATATACGGAAACAGCCGTCGGTGACATGGCGGCCGCATCCTTCTTGACTTCCGCGCAGGAGCGACTGATGGCTTTCAGTCGACGGACCGGGTCCTGCCCGGCCTGGCCCAGAGTGACCGGCAGAATAGCGAGCTGGTTGCCCAGTTCATCGTTGTCTTCACGTCGCAGGGACACCGGCATCTGCGCGACCAGAGGCTCTGTCGGCGTCTGATGATGTCGCCGCAGATATCGAGTGAGGGCAATATCGCAGATGGTCACGATAACGTCGTTCAGCGTGGTGTCCGTGGAATGCGATATGGTCTTCAGCTCATCCATGGGCAGCTCGTCGATAGCGGCCCGACGAGCACGGGTCACCACCGAATTAAGCTTGGTGCGAGGGGCGGTGAACGGCACCGGAAGACGGCCGGGCTGGAGCCCGATCCGCTGGAGCGCCATCCGGCCCGCCATGGAGGTGATATCCCGGGCCGTGGTCAGGGCAGCACCGACCAGACCTGCAGTCTGACCGATACGGGACGACAGGCCAGGGCTGGACTGTTCCCGGAAACTAGCTACATGGGTTGCTTCCCAGTTGGCCCGAAGGCGACGGTCATCCGGAGATGTATTGAGGGTTTCGATCAAGAGCTTGACCAGGGTCGCGCCGTCGCAATAGGCGTGGTGGATTTTCACGTATACCGCAAAGCAGCCGTCATCCAGACCTTCGATGATGTGCAGCTCCCACAGTGGCCGGTCCCGATCCAGCAACACGGAGTGCAGACGGCTGACCACCTCCATGAGCTGCTTCCGGGTCCCCGGTCGCGGCAGCCTTGCCCGGCGCAGGTGGTAGTCCAGGTCGAAATTCTGGTCTTCCACCCATTCGGGCTTGCCAAGAAGAGATCCCTTGAGCTTGAAATTGAACGGCGGTCCTGCAGGACGTGTCCGCATTGCTTCCACCAGGTCGGAAACAAAGTCCCCCGGGTAGTCCGCCGGCGGCTTGAAGATTTGAAGACCGGCAACGTGCTTCGGGCTTTCCGCGGTTTCCGTGAGCAGGAACGCGTAGTCGTAAATGGACAAGCTTGGCATGGCTGGATCCGGGTTTCCTGACGGGACGGACCGGGCGTCGCCGGTGTCTTGCGCAAAACAGCAATTATAGGCCACGACCTTCGAAAGAAAGCCTCGCCGAAAATCCCGGGAGGATTGTTGCGACGCGACACAACGCCTAAGATGCCTTGATGGGAGTTTCGGAGTCCTACCTGTGAGCCATCCCCGATATCCACATCTGCTCGAACCGCTGGACCTGGGTTTCACTCGTTTGCCAAACCGCGTGCTGATGGGCTCGATGCACACCGGTCTGGAAGACCGGCAGCGCAATTACCCCCGCCTGGCCGAATATTTCGCCGAACGCGCCCGGGGCGGTGTCGGCCTGATTGTCAGCGGGGGGATCGCCCCCAATCGGGCTGGCTGGGTCGCGCCATTTGCCGGGAAGCTCTCTTCGAAACGCGAAATTGGCCGTCACCGCCGCGTGACCCGCGCTGTCCAGGCCGAGGGAGGCCGGATCTGCATGCAGATCCTCCATGCGGGACGCTACGGATATCACCCGTTGATCGTGGCCCCGTCGCCCGTCAAGTCCCCCATCTCTCCCTTCAAGCCGCGGAAGCTGTCGTCGTCGGGAGTGGAGAAGCAGATTCGCGCCTTCGTCCGGTGCGCGTCGCTTGCGCGGGAGGCCGGTT
>JASFOT010000087.1:0-7608 GCA_050116375.1 Gammaproteobacteria bacterium
CTCCGCCGCCGGGACCTCGATGCTCGAGGGCAGGGAATCCATCTGCCTGAGAGCAGCGTAGTAGGCATCCGCGAGATAGAAGTAACCGTCGATATTGGGGTGCTGATGCTCGCGCATCAGTTCCCTGCCGATAATGCCGGCAGGTGAACGAACCGCGAACGCCTGCTGTACATCCACAAGCACGGCCCCGTGTTCCAGGGCCGCGGCGCGGATGATGTCGTTGAAGCTCTCCGGAGCCCGCACGCGCAGCTCATCCAAATCCTTGGCCTTCAGGAAGGCGTGCCTGGCCTCCGACGAACGACCCCGCAGCAGGCTGGCCTCGCCCTGGGCAAACCAGGACATGGCGTTCTCGGGAGCCAGTTTTACCAGCTCGCCGGCTCCCGCAATGGCAGCGTCCGTGTCGCCGGATGCCAGAACGGCTTCGACATCAGCCAGCGTCTCGTGCCAGGGCTTGGCCACGCTCATCGGCAGGTCGGCGGCAATGAACGGGGCCTGGTGTTGCTCGTTCGACGCCAGTGTGCCAATCAGGACCGGAATGCCGTGCCGACGATACTTCTGCAGAAGGAGTGCCAGGTTCTCCCGGAACTGTTTCTGTACGGCTGTGAAAACCTCTCCGCCGTATGGAATTCGCGGTATCGGACGATCGACCGATGCCGTCCTGGCGGATTCGATTTCTTTCATGGAGACGGCGGCACCGTAGACCTGGAATCCCGCTTCCACCAGGCGCAGGCGTCTCAGCCGGAGCAGGAGCCGGGTCATTTCCGGAGAGCGGTCTGACGAATAGGCGGCGATCGCGCCCCCCGGCGCGGCGAATTCATCATGACCGACGTAGATGACGACCACGTCCGGCTCGATGTCGATGATTTCATCCGCCAGATCCAGGAGCATCAGGCTGTTGGACTCCGGCATGGCTGTGCTGACGATCTCCACTGTGCGCTCGGGCATGCTCGCCTGAAGCCTGTCCTGGAGCATGGCGGCGGGTGATGCGGCCCAGCCATAGGGGAAACCGGCGGCGCTGGATCCGCCCTGGACGACGATACGTACCCCGTCCGCGGGTTTATCTTCCAGGAACGGCGGGGCCTGGGCGCGCGGTTTCGGCGCCGCCTGCGGTTTCAGGAAAAAACGGTCGATTACGCCGGTATTGACCTGCAGGTATCCGCTGACGGGCGCGTCGATGAAGAGGGGTTCAAGCCCGCCAACAGCCGTCAGTCGGAAAACCACCTCGATGGTAGCAATCGCGATAAACGGCGCCACAAGGATGGTAAAAAACAGAGAGCGCCGGGATCGGGGCTTTTGGCCGACGTGTCTAGACATAATCGCTCAGGTACGCGAGCCTCTGCCAATCGATGGGTGCACTGTATTCCACGTAAACGGTATGATCACCTTGAACCGGGTCGGACCTGAGACCCGGCGACTATACCAGTTCAGGACGGACGGAGTAGATCCTCCTCCGGTCTCCTGCGTTCCGCCCCCGCGGGACGTCTTCCGCCGACTTCGGAATCGACGAGAGTCCTGATGAAGACAAAATCCGGCCGCGTGACAGGGGGGGCGCTGCTGATGGCATTCACCTTGATGGCGGCGGCGCAGCCGGTCCGGTTCCAGGATCCCCTGGGTGACGATAATGGGCCGGGCACGTATGTCTATCCGGGCAGCGAAGTCTATTCGCCCGGCTCATTCGACTTGACGGCAGTCGAGATCTCTCTGCGGCGGCGGCAGCTTCATGTCGAAGCCTGCGTCAACAGCGAACTCCAAGATCCCTGGGGCACCGGCGCCGGATTTGCCGTCCAGATGGTCCTGGTCTTCATCGACACGGATCGGGCATCGACCAGCGGTTACAGGAAGGGCCTTCCCGGGACCAACGTCCGTTTCTCGCCGCGGGACAGCTGGGAGAAAGTCATAATCCTCTCGCCTCAGCATCAATCCCATGTGCTGGCGGAGGCGCGAAGAAAGGCACCGGATCTGCTCGCAGACGGCGCGCTCCTGGTGCCGAAACGCTCCTCGGGCAAGGGCAGATGCATATCGGGCAATGTACCGGCTGAAAGCATTGATCCGTCGGAGCGTTATGATCTCGAGAGTTGGCGTTATCAGGTCCTGATGCAGTCTAACGAGGGCTTCCCTGCCAAGGGTGATCTGCTGACGCGGAAGGTCAACAAAAAACCCGGAAAACACCGTTTCGGAGGCGGACACGACCGGGATTGCGACCCTCATGTGCTGGATGTGCTGGCGCCTCCGGCAAAAGGCGGGGAGGACGAAATCTCCGCGCAGCACGAGATGTTGAGTTACGAGTGTGATCCGGAAGGCAGGGCGACCCGATGGGCGACATTAAACCTGGTTACGGTCGACTGAATCCGGCCTGCGACAGCGGGCCGGGGACGAGTTGCGGGCCCTGCCGCGGCGAGGGAATATCTTGGCAGATCCCCAGCTGATTGAGTGGCTGCGCCAGCTGCGGGGCGTCGAGCGGGAATTTTTCGATTTTCGCGGTCAGCATCATCGGGTATCGGACGACAGCCTGGAGGGCATTCTGGCGGCGTTCGGCCATGACCTGGATGACGATCAGGCCATCCTGGACGCGGGACGAGAGCTCGCCGAGAAGGAGTGGCGGCGCGTGCTTCCGCCTGCTGTCGTTATCCGGCCCAGCAGGGATAGTCGGATCGCGATCACGGTTCTGCGGCCGCTTTTGCCGACCGTGATCTGGCGGCTAAGGCTCGAAGCCGGCGGAGAGATCACCGGCGAGACCAGCCTGCCGGGGCTGCCGGTGCTGGAGGAACGGTCCCTCGGAGGTCTGCATTTCGCCAGGCTGTCCCTGTCGCTGCCCGAGGATGTGCCCACTGGCTACCATCGCCTTCAAATCGAGAAGACCGACGGTCACGCGATCGGGGAATGCAGGCTTATCGTGGTGCCTGAGCGCTGTTTCGAACCCGAATCCCTGAGCCGTGGGGATCGGCTCTGGGGGCTCGCAGTCCAGTTATACAGTGTCCGATCGAATCGCAACTGGGGCGTAGGGGACTTTTCCGATCTGGTCACCCTCATCAGGAAATCCGCCGCCATGGGCATGGACGTTATCGGGCTCAACCCGCTTCACGCGCTGTTTCCCGCCGACCCGCACCTGAACAGCCCGTACAGCCCGGCCAGCCGGCGGTTCCTGAATCCTGTCTACCTGGATCCGGAGAATGTCCCCGAGTTCCACCGCAGCCGGCCGGCAAGGAAGCTGGTTGCCGGTGACGAGTTTCAGGCCCGCCTCGCGACCTTGCGCAGCCGGGACCGGGTGGATTACGCCGGGGTGACGGAGGCCAAGGAACAGGTTTTCCGCCTGCTCTTTCGTACATTGATGAAAGACGGCGACGGTGAACGGCAGCATGTTTTCAGACAATTTGTAGAAAAAGGCGGCAAGCCACTGAAATATCTCTGTATATTTTACTGTCTGCACGAGCATTTTGGTTCCGGTCGCCGATCCGGAGGCTGGCAGTCCTGGCCCCTTGCCTATCATGACCCGGACAGTGAGGCGGTTCGGGAGTTCGCCGGGCGTCACAGGGAGCGTGTCCGCTACCACATGTATCTGCAGTGGCTGGCTCACGAGCAGCTTGCGGCGGCGGAAGACGCTGCCCGGGAAGCCGGCATGAAGATCGGCGTATACCGGGACCTTGCCGTCGGTGTGAACGGCAGCGGCCCGGAAGCCTGGGCGGACCGGGAACTCTATACTCCGCGGGCCTCGATCGGCGCGCCACCGGACCCTCTGGCGCTGCAGGGTCAGGACTGGGGAATGCCTCCCATGCGTCCTGATGTGCTCAGGGAAAGAGCCTACCAGCCTTTTATCGATCTTCTGAGGGGCAACATGGGCACCGGCGGCGCTTTGCGGATCGACCACGTCATGATGCTCTACCGGTTGTGGTGGGTGGCTGCGGGCAGGCCGCCCGGTGAAGGCACCTATGTCTACTACGACCTGGACGCCTTGATGGGGATCCTGGCCCTGGAGAGTCAGCGTCATCGCTGCCTGGTGATCGGCGAGGACCTGGGTACTGTGCCGGAGGCCATTCGGCATGCGATGGACGACTTTGGTATCTATTCCTACCGGGTCTTTTACTTCGAGCACGACGAGCAGGGTGCGCCGCGCCGGCCCGCGAGTTACCCGGAACGTGCTCTGGTCACCGTCTCGACCCACGATCTGCCACCTCTCGCGAGCTTCTGGCGGAGCAGCGATATCGAGCTTCGCGGGCGGCTGGGGCTTTACCCCGATGAACAGACACGGGCGGACACCGTCTCTTTCAGGCGCCGTCAGCAGGAATCCATCCTGGAAGCACTGCGCGACACCGGGCTTTACGCGGTTGCCGACAGCGGGGAGGAGGATTCCGGTCGGCCTGTCAGTCCGGCCCTGGCCGAGGCCATTCAGGTTTACCTGGCGTCGAGCCGGGCTCGTATGATGGTTGTCCAGCCTGAGGACTGGCTGTTGATGGAGGACCCTGTCAACGTGCCGGGCACAAGCGACGAGCACGCCAACTGGCAGCGTAAGCTCACCGTTAACCTGGAGGCGTGGCTGGAGAGTGACGAAACCCGCCGTCTGGCAGGCAGGATCTCCGCGGCAAGAAAAACGGTCCCTGCCCACTGACCGGCAAGAACTTGCCACATCGGAATATCGGACTGAGTAAAGGGTTTGCACAAGTGACCTCGCCCTTGCCCGGAGAGTTTTTTCACCCTGACCCCTCGAAGGTCACCGTTGTCACGTCCACGAGGCGGCTGGCCCGCGCCCTGGTGCGGACCTTTGACGAGGAACAGATTGCGGCTGGAAGACAGGCCTGGGAAGCGCTGGACATACTGCCCTGGGACGCCTGGGTCGATCGCTCCTGGAGACGCCTACGCGAAGGAGCACGTTGGGAAGAATGCCAGGCCCTGTCTGATGAACAGGAGGCTGTCCTGTGGGAACTGGCGGCCAGGGAATCCGGTCCGGTCCTGGACCGGCTGCTCATGCCCGCCCAGATCGCCCGGGAAGCGCTGCGGGCCTGGCGGCTCGTGGAGAATTACGGCGTGCCGTCCGGCGACCTTCAGCGGGCCGGCGGACCGGAGACCCGTCAGCTCCTGCAGATAGCAGACCGGGTTGAGTCGAGACTGCGCCAGGAAGGCTGGCGCAGTCGTAACAGCAGACTCCGGGATCTCACCGGCAGCGGCCGCCTCGGCAGTCTCGGGCCGACGCGACTGGTGCTGGCCGGCTTCGATGAACTGACCCCGACGCAGGATCTCCTGATCTCGGCGCTCCGTGATACGGGTGTGGACGTGGTCAAGCTTCCCGCACCGGCTGTCGACAGTGCCGTATACGGACTGGCCTGCGCGGACCCGTCGGTGGAGCTCGAGCAGTTGGCGCTGGCGGCTCGCGGCTGGCTGGAGAAGAATCCGCAAGCCAGGATCGGCATCGTGATGGCGGATCTGGAGCAGCGGCGTCGCGAGATCGCCGAGATACTCGAGGACGTGCTGACGCCGGAGCGATTACTTCCGGGGTCAGCGATACAGGGCAGGGCCTGGGATATCTCCCTCGGTCCTCCCCTGAGCGACTGGCCCATCGTGGACACGGCGATTCGCGCCCTGTCCCTCGCCATCCGGCCCGGATCATTCTCGGAGATCAGCCTGTTGCTGCGCTCCCCGTTTGTCGGTGCTTCTCTGACGGAGGCGGGCTCCAGGGGTCTTCTGGACAGGGATCTTCGTTCTGCCGGCGTGCAGCAGCTTGACCTGGGCGAACTCTCGACCCGCCTGGAGTCCGGCCGGACGTCCGGAGCACCGGTACCGGATCTGGCTGCGCGACTGTCGAGGCTGGCGGGATTAGTCAGCGCCATGCCTGGAACTGCCGCGCCGGACCGTTGGGCGGGCCTTTTCGGGGAGATGCTCAAGGTGCTCGGATGGCCGGGTGAAAGGCCACTGGATTCTGCGGAATATCAGTGCCGGATGAAATGGCAGCAGCTCCTGGCGACCCTGGCGGCCACGGGGATCGTGTCCGGCCGGGTAACGGCATCGGCCTGCCTGGACCGCCTCAGGCGACTGGCAGCCGACACCAGCTTTCAGCCGGAGGGAGCGCCGGCGCCCATCCAGGTTCTGGGACTGCTGGAGACCCCCGGTTTAACGTTCGACGCGCTCTGGATCGCCGGCTTCCATCACCAGGCGTGGCCAAGGCCCGTGAGACCGAATGCCCTCATCCCCGCCCGGATCCAGCGACGGTACCGCATGCCCCGGGCCGCTCCCGACCTGGAACTTCAATTTGCAAAGGGCCGCACGGAAACGCTTTGCAGGGCGGCAGGGGAGGTGGTTTTCAGCTGGCCGGAGCAACTGGATGACGAAAGCCTGCGGCCGTCGCCCCTGTTGCGTCACCTTCCCGGCTGGCCCAGTCCATCGGAGCCCCGGACCAAACCCGCCGACCGAATGCTCGGCCACATGCCGATGGAAACGCTGAACGATAACGGGCTGCAGGCCTGGACGGCAGGGAAAAAGGTCACGCGGGGCAGTTATCTGGTCAAGGATATGTCCGCTTGTCCGTTCCGGGCCCAGGCCCGTGCCCGGCTGGATGCCGGGTCCCTGGAACAGCCCCGGCCTGGCATCAGCGCGATGGACAGTGGCGCGGTCGCTCACCTGGCGCTTCAGGCGTTGTGGGAAGACTGGCGGGATAGCGAATCACTCGCGTGCCTGAACGAGGATCAATTGATCGATCAGGTGCGGACAGCCGTTCGGCAGGCCTGCCAGCGCATACTTCCCGGTCGCAGCCCGATGGACCAGACCCTCAGGGAGCTGGAGACAGCGCGGACAATCGATCGCCTGGTGTGCCTGCTCGCCCAGGATCGAGGGCGAGCCGCCTTTGCTGCCGTCCGGATCGAGAAAAGCACGGAGCGTGAATTTGCCGGAGTGCGATTCCGGTTGCAGGCGGACCGCGTCGATAAGCTTGCGGATGGTTCGCTTCTGCTGATCGATTACAAGACCGGGTCCGTCAATCTGCGCGACTGGCACGGCGAGCGTCCAAGAGACCCGCAGCTGCCTTTTTACGCCCTCATGTTCGCCGAAACTGCCGAAAGAATTGGCGGCCTGGCGTACGGATGCCTGCGCACCGGCGAGGAAGGCTATATTGGTCTCGCCGCGGTCGAGATCAGCGGCACAGGTATCCGCAACATCTCCCAGGTGCGGAGCCCTCCCAACGATGCCGCAGGCTGGGATCAGGCGTTGTCCGCCTGGGAACGAAATCTGGAGACACTGGTCGGCAATTTTGCTGCCGGCGACGCGCGGGTGGACCCGCGTCGCATGTCGGAAGACTGCCGTTTTTGCGATCTGTCACCACTGTGCCGACGACACGAACTCGTGGCCGCCGGAGTTCTTCGTGATGAGTAAAGTGATCGACAGTCCAGCGCGGGCTCGCGCGCTCGAGGTGGCAACGAGCTTTATCGTTCAGGCGCCTGCCGGTTCCGGGAAGACCGAACTGCTGACCCAGCGGTATCTCGCCTTGCTGGACTGCGTCGATTGTCCGGAGGAAGTGCTGGCAATCACGTTCACCCGCAAGGCGGCAGGAGAGATGCGGAATCGGATTCTCAACGCCCTGGAAGGAGCGGAAGGCGTCGAGCCCGAAACCGATCACGGCCGGATCAC
>JASFOT010000088.1:0-7594 GCA_050116375.1 Gammaproteobacteria bacterium
ACCTCAGGGCAAGGGCTTCTGGTTCAACATCGTGACACCCTGACAACCTGGTCGTACGGAAAACATCACGAGACTGCTTGGTTCCGACCTTTCGCTCCGCAGCTCGGAGTTCCACGGAGACAGGTACCGCAGAGGACAGGAGGGCTTTTAAGGTCCGGCCCCAGGCACGGCTTTTTTTTTCGGGGACCCGGTGGGCTCGGTGTCGATCGATGGCCTGTGATTAAATCGAATGGCCGGGACAAGTCGAGGCTACACCATGGGCGCGAATTTTCGCAGCGATAACGAGGCGCCGGTGGCGCCGGAGATCATGACGGCGTTGGCGGAAGCCAACAGGGGCCCTGCGCATTCGTACGGGGACGATCCGATCACCGCTCGCGTCGCAGATATGTTCGGGGAGATTTTCGAGACCGACCTGGCGGTGTATCCCCTGGCATCCGGAACCGCCGCCAATGCGCTCGCGGTGGCGCAGACCACGCCTTCCATCGGTGCAGTCATATGCCACGAACATTCCCATCTGAATACCGACGAGTGCGCCGCGTCGGAGTTCTACAGCGGCGGAGCCAAACTGCTCGCCCTTCCGGGCGATGACTGCAAGCTGGGGACGGAGAGAGTTCGGGAGACAATTGCCAGAGCCGGTCAGTTAGGTGATCACACGAACCAGCCAACTTTGTTGAGTATTACTCAGGCCACCGAGTTTGGCACCGTATACAGCCTCGAGGAAATCCGGGAGTTGACCGCGACGGTCCACGAGGCCGGTATGTATGTGCATATGGACGGGACCCGTTTTGCGAACGCTATCTGTAGCCTCGGCTGTTCACCCGCCGACATGACCTGGCGCGCCGGTGTGGACATGGTCTCATTCGGTGCCACCAAGAATGGCGCCATGATGGCCGAGGCACTGCTGGTTTTTGATGCGGCGGACGCTGTCGGGCTGGGGCGGCGGAGAAAGCAGGGCGGGCACCTGTTGAGCAAGATGCGCTATGTCTCCGCCCAGCTGGAGGCATATCTTGCCGACGATCTGTGGCTCAGGATGGCGGCGCACGCGAACAGAATGGCGCGGCGCATGGTCGAGGGACTTGAGGAACTCGAGGAACTCGATAGTGTGGAACTGCTGCACACCGTGCAGTCCAACGAAATCTTTCTCCGAATGGACGCCGCCGTGTGTCATGGACTCCGGGCTGCGGAATTCCAGTTCCACGAATGGCCCGGTCGCCCCGGGGTCTACAGACTGGTCATGAGCCACTGTACGCAGGAAGCGGAGGTGGAGGATTTTCTCGACACGCTGGCTGAGCTGAGTCGCAACCGGTAAGCGATCTGCCCGGCCCCGGCCGCAGGCGGCGCGATATCTCCCTTGAGCACGCTCGTATACATCCACGATCCCATGTGCAGCTGGTGCTGGGCATTTTCTTCGGCTCTGGAAAAACTGCTCGAGAAGCTGCCGGCCGAAGTCGGGACGAAACGCCTTCTTGCAGGCCTCGCTCCGGATTCCCGGGAACCCATGCCGGCGCAGATGAGGGACTACATACGGGGGCAATGGCGACAAATACAGCGGCAGATTCCGGGGACGCGGTTCAACTTCGATTTCTGGACACGGTGCGTGCCCAGGCGTTCAACCTACCCGGCATGCCGGGCGGTCATCGCGGCGCGGCGTCAGGGGGAATCTTTCGACGAAGCGATGACCCGGGCTATTCAGCGAGCCTACTATCTGCAGGCGCGGAACCCCTCCGATACCGCGACGCTCCTGGAGCTGGCCGGCGAGCTCGGTCTTGATGTCCCGGAATTCGAGCGGGTCCTGGATTCGCGAGAGACAGAGGAAGTGCTCATGGACGAGATTTGCGCGACACGAAAGATGGGTGTGCGTGCGTTCCCGGGCCTCGTGCTCGTGACCGGGGCGCAGTCTAGACCAATCGAGGTGAACTATCTGGACCACCGGCCCATGCTGGCGGCGATCGGGGTCCCGGAATGATTCCGGCCACGGAAAGGGGCATCAGTTAATGGACCGGCCGGAACTCTATTCGAGACTTTCGAGAAGTTTCTGGTAGCGCGGATCCTCCCGGATGGGGTCCAGGTCCGGATCGTGCTCGATCCAGCTCCTGGAAGTGATGGAGTCCTGCAGATATTCAAACGCCTGGTCGATTTCCCCGGCCTTGGCGTAGAAGCAGCCCATGTTGTAGCGAATGGAGGGGTCCGACGGGTCTATGGCGAGGGCCTTCTGGGCCCATTCGAAAGCCCGTTTCCGCTCCCCCAGGTCCAGTAGTGCGCCTGCGCCGAGGTAGAAAGCCCGGTGGTTATCCGGGTGGTCTTCCAGAAATGTCTCCGCCCGGTCGACGCCCTCCCGTGCGGACTTCTCCGCATTCTCGGCGTCGCCGAGACGTTTGTAGATGGGGGCAGCCAGCAGCGGGCTCTGGTAGTCGCTGCCGTTGATTTTCGCGGCTTTCTCGAAAAGCCCAAGTGCCTCCTCCATCTGGCCCTGATGGTAGCTTGCCCGCGCATAGTTGTAATAGGCCTTCCAAAGGGAAGGATCGAGTTCGATGGCGCGATCGCATTCGATGGCCGCCTCTTCGTATTCCTCGCTGGCGAGGTGAGCTATCCCGCGGGCGGCATGCGCGTCTCCCCGGCCCGGCGCCAGGGCCACGGCTTTCTCGCTGGCTGCGTCCGCCGCCTGCCGTTCTGCGTCGCTGCCCTCGTAGTAGATGACCTGAAGCGCATAGGTCTCGGCCAGATCGACCCACGCCCGGACGAATTTCGGATCTGTCTCGGTCGCGCGGGAAAAGAGCATGACCGCGTGTGCCAGGTCCGCCAGCGTGCCTTTGACGAAATACCCACGGCCGGTCAGATAGAACTCGTAGGCCCTGGCATTGTCCGTAGTAGCGCTTTCGCGAGCGTCGGGCTGGACTTCTATGCCAACGGCCTTCCCAACCTGACGGACGATCGTTTCCTGCAGCGCGAAGATGTCTTTCATCGTGCCTTCGAGTGTCTCGGACCACTGGGTGTCGCCGGTGCCCATCGTACGAAGCCGCACCTGGATGGAAATGATGTCCTCGTCCCGATTGATGCTGCCGTCGATGAGGTGGCTGACCTGCAGTTTTCTGGCAAGGGATTTCACATCGCCTGGTTTGCCCTTCAGCGAGAAACATGCCGAAGCGGATGCGACGGGAATTCTGTCTGTTTCGGCAAGCAGGTTTAACAACTCTTCGGAGAAGCCGTCTGCGAAAGAGACCTGCGATACGTCACCGCTGGTGGCGGCCAGCGGTACCATTCCGATGCCCAGCGGCTGTGGTGCATGCTGATGATCTGCCCGTTTCGATGATGCTGTCTTTTCCTTCGCCGGCCGGCGTGCCGATGCCCGGATCAGCAGAAAAACGACGGGCAGGCCGGCGACGGCCGCGCCGACCAGAGATGTCAGCACCCAGTCCGGCCAGCTGGTCAGGTCGTACGCGGCCGCCAGGCCGATCGAGGCAGCTACCGCGTAGGCGACGGTCCTGCTGACGACCCGTTGACGCTTCAGGTCCGGAGGCGATCCTGCAGTCATAACGACGTAGTATTAGTTGTCCTGCCCCAAGATCGCAATGCCGCCAAAGTCTAGTATCCAAAGGCAAATGGCCCGGCAGGGCATGGTCCGGTGTCTGTCATTTGGGCTCAAACGGGGTCGGGCTCGCCCGGAAACGGGGAAACCCTCTACGGTCTGCCTTCCAGAAATGCAGCGACCCGAACCAGAGCCCGGGTATCGTATTCACAATACCGGAGAAGGTCGCGACGGAGCTGCCGGCGACGTTCTTCGGGGGTGTCCGGGCGGAGAATCTCCAGGAACGCATCGGAGGCGCCAGTTCCCTCGCGGATCTCCCCCAGAGATTCATAATCCATGTCCGGCGCGATGGTGGGCAGCACGGCCTTGATCGACCAGGAGCCCCGCATTTCGGGATGATAGTAACTGGTCTTCGTCAACGGATAGAGATCCACAAGCCTGTCGATCAGCCGCTCGAGGGCCGGGGCCAGGTCGGGAAACATGACGGCCAGATCCTTCAGAACGCCCTGCTCGTAGCTCGTGTAAACAAAAACGGGCCCCTCACCGCCTAGTGCCTCGAGCAAGGACTCGGCGCAGGACCGCATCGGCGGTTCCTCGCCGTCGGCCAGCCACTCCCTGTGGGACAGGCTGCCGTCCTCGGACTCGATATGGCATGACCACTGGAAGGGCAGGGCCTGGTAGGGTCGGGTGCCGGCCCAGATCGGGACCGCGAAACTGACGGTTTCGAAGTCGAAGTAATACCGGGGCCAGGACAGCTTACCCAGGAAATCCGCCGCGCCGGGACGCAGATCGGCCTCGCCGGCGATGGTCACCTGGCGGACCCAGCGCTGTACCTCGCTGGTCAGCCGGTTTTCCGGCACGTCGCGAATATCGTCGATGCCTTGTTCTGCCAGTTCCCAGACGACCTTGCGGTCGCCCGGAAGCAAGCCGATCGGATAGTCCGGGAGGGGCGGCGTGCAGAATGGCAGGAAAGAGCAGTCGTAGGGATTTCTGCACTGGGGCCCCACGCGAGTTGCCGGGATGTCGCCGGCCAGCACCTCACGGTAATGCTCCACCCATTCAGGAATCTGCTCCAGCATGGCGCCGATCCTGTCCGTCAGGTCCGCGAAAACCAGCAGTTCCGCGTAGTCGTCATCTCCGGCATACACGAACTGATTGTTGATGTGGGCAAGCTCGACGGTCGCGGGATGTTGACCCGCTCCGGCCAGCACCCATGTCTGCACCGCGCAGTCGATATAGTTGACCGGCTTGACCCGGGTGGAGGCCTTGACCTCGACGAGGCGGACACGGTCGAACCCGTCGCGCTGCAGAATATCGGTGCGCACCAGGACGCCCTGGTGGCGGAACGTCGCCTCGAACAAGGTAACCGGTCCGGGGCGGGAAAGACGCATACGCGTTTCCTCCAGGGCTCTGGAAAGCGTGTCGTCGTGGGTGATCAGAATCCCGTCGGGAAACAACCGCCGGGCAATATCGCCTACCTGGTGCCCGGTCCTGAAGGCGCGTTCGGTGGATTCCGGGACCTCCGCCTTCCCGGGTTCATGGACTTCCAGCCACAGTCGCCTGGGGCACTGCCAGCCGGCCAGGAACTTGCTCTTGGAGAGGTAGGTGCCCACCATTGCTCAAGATTAACCTATCGGCAGGCTCACGGCCCGAGACCCGATCAGGAGACACTGTCGGGAAACAGGGTCCGCTGCCAGGACAGGCAACTGGTGACGTCAGCAGGCCACGCTTCGTCGATGGTGCCCGAAACTATAATGGGAACGTCGTCTTTCCGGTCGATCCAAGTTGAGTCAATGGCAAAAATCACTCGCGCTATCCTCGGAGTCCTTATAACAATGCTTCTGGCCGGCCAGATCGTGGAGCCGGCTCACGGGACAAAGCCCCAACCGTCGGTGGAGGACTGGATGCAGCATGCTGTCGAAAGGATGGAGGAAGAGCTCGTCTCCCGGTACGGGGAGGACCAGGCCCCCCGTATCCGCCGCGGTCTGGCCCAGGTGGCGTCATTCTGGCGCACGGAAGACGGCGGTCCGGAGATTTTCGAAAACTTTACGCGTATCAATTTCGCAGGTGATCAGCAGACGCTGGACCGGATGTTCGGGCGGTTCCAGTTCCTGCTGGAGAATCTTGATGGCCGGATGAACCAGATTATTCTGGCAATGCGCTGGCAGGCCGATCTCGACCTTGGCCCGCTTCTGCCCATGGATGGCGTGGCTGCCGGCTATGACCCTTCGGACCATATCAACGACGACCTGTTCGCGAACAAGCTGGCCTTTGCCGTTTTGCTGAACTTCCCCCTGACCACGCTGGAGGAGCGGCTGGCCAATGGCGAGGGATGGACTCGCCGCCAGTGGGCGGAGGCGCGGCTGGCCCAGAGATTCGCGCGGCGTATCCCCGCAGATGTTCAGCAGCGACTTTCCAGGGTCTCGGCGGACACTGACGCCTACATCGCCGGATACAACATATGGATGGATCATGTTCTCGACTCCGATGGGCGGAAGCTGTTCCCGGAGGACATGAAATTGCTTGCCCACTGGAACCTCCGGGACCAGATCAAGGCGGACTATGGGGACGACGAGTCAGGCCTGGCCAAACAACGAACGATTCAGCGCATCATGGAGCGGATCGTCGATCAGAGCATTCCTGCGGTCGTTATCGACAATCCGGGGGTGGACTGGAATCCGTGGACAAACCAGGCTTTCCGGGCCGGAGACACGGACGGCCCGGGAGCGGCTGTGGCAGACAGAGTCATTGCGGGTCAGCCGGAGCCCGACACCCGTTACGTCATGTTGCTGAATGCCTTTCGCGCACAGCGAGACGTGGATGCCTATTCGCCGACCGCGCCGAATTTCATCCGGCGTCGGTTTGACGAGGGCCGCGAGATCACCGAGGAACGCGCGGCCGAAATGTTTCGGAAGGTGTTGGCGTCGCCGCTATTGGAAAAGGTGGCGAGACTGATTGAGGAGCGTCTGGGGCGGCCGCTCGAGCCCTTCGACATTTGGTATGACGGCTTCCACGCTCGCGGCGCGTACAGCGAATCGGCCCTGGACGACATCACTCGCGAGCGCTACCCGAACCCGGAGGCATTTGCCGCCGACATGCCGCGGATGCTCATCGATCTGGGGTTTTCGGAGGACAAGGCGCGGCAGATCGCCAGTCATATCGCGGTGGATCCGGCCCGCGGCTCCGGCCACGCCTGGGGTGCCAGCATGAAGGGTGCCAAGTCCCGGCTGCGGACACGGGTCGGTTCCCGCGGAATGGACTACAAGGGATACAACATTGCGGTTCACGAGTTTGGCCACAATGTGGAGCAGACTATTTCGCTTTACGACGTGGAGTATTACAGCCTCGCAGGCGTTCCGAACACCGCATTTACCGAGGCCGCGGCGTTCGTGTTCCAGAGCCGCGACCTCGAGCTTCTCGGCTTGTCCCGGCCGGACCTGGAGTCGCGATCCCTGGAGGTCATCGGGGAATTCTGGGGAACCGCGGAGATTGCGGCTGTCGCCCTGGTCGACATGGGCGTCTGGCACTGGATGTACGAACATCCGGACGCGACACCGGCGGAACTCAAGCTGGCCACGATACAGATCGCGAGGGATGTCTGGAACGATTATTACGCTCCGTTGTTCGGAGTTCGTGACGTCACGCTGCTGGCCGTCTATTCCCACATGATCCACAGTTTCCTGTACCTGCCGGACTATCCTATCGGCCATATGATCGCCCGCCAGGTGAAGGAGCATCTGGAGAAGGCGGAGCACTACGGGACCGAGTTCGAGCGACTGTACCGGATCGGTGATGTATCCCCCGATCTCTGGATGAAGAACGCGACGGGCGACCGCGTCGGCCCGGAGGCACTATTGAATGCGACCGGCAGAGCCCTGGAAGAAGTGACCGCCCGTTGACCGCCCGCTCCTTGCCGGTCGGGCTGGCGGTCTCTGACGGGCGCCGGTCGTAGAAGTATTCGATCACCCGGGCAGGTGTCCGGATAAGTGAATTGAATTAGCTCCTTCCGTGAGCTGTTTGCCGGGAGGGCTTCGCAGGCTCGCGCTGCATTGTCCGCTGCGGCGGACG
>JASFOT010000089.1:0-7584 GCA_050116375.1 Gammaproteobacteria bacterium
GGCGCGGCGTTTCGGGCGGGTAAACATGGAGAATCCCTTGCGGACAGCCCGGGCTACCGTTTGTCACATCAACCTGGCACGCGGTTATCGTGGCGGCGAGAGGCAGACAGAACTCCTGATCCGCGCTCTCGCCGACAAGGGATGGAAACAGCGTCTGGTTGCCCGTCGGGGCGAACCCCTGGCCGAGAGAATCTGCGGCGTGGACGGGCTGACCGTGGTGGAGTCTTCGCCGGCGTCGGCAGTTCGATCGATCGGCCGGCCCGGATTGATCCATGTGCACGAGGGCCGGAGCCTGAGATCTGCCTGGATCAATCACCTGATCACCGGCACACCTTACCTGGTGACGCGCCGGATCCAGAAGGGGCCGCGCCAGCACTGGCTCAATCGATCCATGTACCGGCAGGCGGTTCGGGTCGTAGCGCTGTCGGCGGCCATCGCGGAGAAAATGGCGGCTTTCGATTCCTCTCTTTCGCTGACGATCATTCCCAGCGCCACATCAGGCCTGACGGCCGATCCTTCGGAAACGGCCGCCCTGCGCGCCCGCTGGGGCGGACAATTCGTGGTCGGCCATATCGGCAACCTCGACGATTCCCACAAGGGGCAGCAGCAGATCGTGGCAACGGCGCAAGCGATGGCGTCCGCACATCCGCAGATGCGGTTCGTGCTTGTTGGCGGAGGCCCCGATGAAGCCCGTCTTCGAGAGGCCTCCAGACGCCTTCCCTCGCTGATTCTCGAGGGGCAAACGGATCGGGTCGCCGACTATCTCGGGGCCTTCGACGTCTTTCTGTTTCCGTCGCGGCATGAAGGTCTCGGGTCTATACTGCTGGACGCCCTGGATTTCGGGCTGCCGGTGGTGGCGACAAGAGTCGGTGGTATCCCGGAAGTCATCGAGGACGGCGTCAACGGATTTCTGGTTTCGGTTGACGACATCGGGGGGATGCAGGAGGCTTTGGCCGCGCTGGCCGCCGACGGGGAACTCAGGGCCAGGCTGGGCGCGGCGGGCCGGGAGAAGGCACGGGCTTTCACCCGGGAAGAAATGGCGGAACGGTATGCCGAACTTTATGACTCCATAATGCGATCGCAAGGGATCGATACGGCATGATTATTGTCACCGGCGGGGCCGGTTTCATCGGCAGCAACCTGGTGAGAGGCCTCAACGCCAGGGACCAATCCGATATCCTGGTCGTGGACGACCTGACGGATGGAACCAAGTTCGCGAACCTGGCGGATTGTGACATCGCCGACTACGAGGACAAGGATATCTTCCGGCGTGATCTGGCCTCCCGCGGCCTGCCGCCCGATACCGCCGTCGTGCTTCACCAGGGCGCCTGCACGTCCACCACGGAATGGGATGGACGATTGATGCTGGACCAGAATTTCGCGGTCTCGCGGGAACTGTTTCAGGCCTGCGTCCACAGGCAGGTTCCTTTTATCTATGCGTCATCCGCGGCCGTTTACGGGACCGGACCCGGTTTCCGGGAAGACCCGGTCTGCGAGATGCCGCTGAACGTCTATGGCTATTCCAAGTTGCTTTTCGATCAGTACATCCGCCGGCAAGAGAGCGCGGGAATCCAGGTGGCGGGCCTGAGATACTTCAACGTTTACGGTCCCGGCGAAGAACACAAGGACGCCATGGCGAGCGTCGTCTGGCATTTCAACGATCAGCTGAAAAGAGACGGGGAGCTCAGGCTATTCGAGGGTTCGGACGGTTTTGCGGCCGGCGAGCAGCGGCGGGATTTTGTGTTTGTCGCCGACGTCGTCAAGGTCGTGCTCTTCTTTCTCGACCATCCCGATCTGTCCGGCATTTTCAATGTCGGCACCGGACGCGCCCAGACATTCAACGACGTGGCAAGGGCGGTCATCGACTGGCACGGGCACGGCGAGATCCGTTATGTGGCATTCCCCGCCCATCTGCAGGGCCGGTATCAGAGTTTCACGGAAGCGGACCTTGACCGTCTCCGGGCCGCCGGATACAGGGACGAATTCAACAGCGTGGAAGAGGGCGTCAAGGCCACTCTGGACGCCATCAACGGCTGAACGCGGGGCGCGGGTTGAGCGAGCCAATTCTGGTCATCGGGCCCTCCTGGGTCGGCGACATGGTGATGGCCCAGAGCCTTTACATCACCCTGAAGGAAAACTCGGAGGCTGCGCTGGACGTGGTGGCGCCGTCCTGGTCCCTGCCGCTGCTCAGCCGAATGCCCCAGGTCAGGGAAGGTATCGAGCTCCCCGTGACTCACGGCGAACTCGGATGGAATGCCCGTCGCGATCTGGGTCGGGCGCTGCGTCGAAAAGCTTATGGACGCGCTATCGTGGTTCCGCGTTCTTTCAAATCGGCGCTCGTTCCGTGGCACGCCCGAATTCCCGTGCGAACAGGCTATCGGGGCGAGATGCGTTACGGTCTGTTGAACGACATTCGCCCGCTGGACGAGGAACTCCTGACCCGGACCGTTCAGCGCTTTGTGGCGCTTGGATATCCGCCTGGGGCAAGTCTGCCGCCGCCGGTTCCGCACCCTCGCCTCAGCGTGGATCGCGATAACCAGATCCGACTGTCGCGGTCCCTGGGGCTCCGGCCGGACCGTCCTGCGGTGGCGCTGATGCCGGGGGCGGAATTCGGGCCGGCGAAATGCTGGCCGCTGGCCCATTTTGCGGAGACGGCCCGGACGCTGGTCGGCAGCGGCTACCAGGTCTGGGTCCTGGGATCCGCGAAGGAACGGGAAGTCGGGGCGGCGGTGATCCGCAGCGCCGGGGAGAGCGCCTTCAACCTCTGCGGCAAGACTGGCCTGGAGGATGTGGTTGACCTTCTGGCCCTCGCCCGCCACGCGATCAGCAATGATTCCGGGTTGCTGCACGTCGCTGCGGCAGCGGGCTGTAATGTGATCGGGATTTACGGTTCCTCTACGCCTGACTACACGCCGCCTCTCAGCGATCGCGCGGCCGTGCTTTACCTGAACCTGGAATGCAGTCCGTGTTTCCGACGACATTGCCCTCTGGGTCATCTGCGCTGTCTCCGGGAGATTGCTCCGCGCCAGGCTCTGGACGCAGTGGAACGATTCGAGTCCGGCAGCCTGGAAGAGCCCTCGACCTGACGCGTTGTGCCGGTGTTAGACTCGCCCGGGCAACGAGCGGCGATATTCCGTGAAGGAATGGAGGACCGGCTGAGGAATGCGCGAGCGAATAATCACGCTGCCCGGCGCCGGTATCGTGGCGGACAGCGGCGTGGCACTGGACTGGACGCCGGAGGTTTTCCAGCCGGAATACTGGCGACGTCGCGGCGCGACGGCGGGGCAGGCGGCCCGCGGTCGGGGTGCGGTGCTGTTCATGGAGACCGAATTCGGTGAATGGGCGTTCCGCCACTACCGGCGGGGCGGGCTTGTGGGACGCATACTGGAAGACCACTACGTGTGGCTGGGGATGAATCGGACACGCTCGATACGGGAGTGGCGCCTCCTCAAGCGTCTTTTCGAAGAAGGACTGCCAGTTCCCCGGCCGATCGCCGCCTGTTTCCAGCGGCGCGGTGGCAGCTATACCGCCGATCTGATCACCCGGCGCATTCCCGGCGCCCGGCCGCTGTCCCGCCATCTTGCCGAAGCCGCTCTTCCCGACAGCGCCTGGCGCCGGCTGGGAAGCTGCGTCAGGCGATTCCACGACGCGGGGGTCTGTCATGCGGATCTGACCGCTCACAATCTCTTGCTGGACCACGGGGGTCAGCCGTGGCTGCTCGATTTCGACCGGGGCGATCTGAGGCCGCCGGGACGCTGGCGCCAAACCAACCTCAGGCGGCTGCTGAGGTCGATGAACAAGATTTCCATGGAGAACGCGGCGACTCAGTTCGCGCCTGCCAACTGGGCGTCATTCCTGGAGGGCTACGGCGAAAGTTCGGCGTAGTGATCCACGCTGTCCGGGTCGGCGGGCTTGAATCGCCGGTGGACCCAAAGATACTGGGCAGGATTTTTCCGAATTTCATTCTCCAGCAGACGATTGATCCGGGCGGCATCTTCCGCCGGGTCCTGCCCCGGGAAGCCTTCCAGCGCCGGCATGATCAAAAGCTTGTATCCCCGGGACTCCGGCAATCGCACCGGAATAAACGGCACCACGGGCGCGCCGCTCATGCGGGCAAAATTCGAGGTTGCGGTATTGGTCGGCGCCGGGACGCCGAAGAAAGGCACCACGGCACTGTGCCGCCGCCGATGACTCTGGTCCGGGGCAAACCAGACCGCTCGCTTTCGCCGGAGCGCCCGAATGATGGCGCGGACGTCCTGTTTGGGAATGGTTTCCCTGGCCGAGCGTTCCCGCCCCCGTCGGACGATTTCGTCGAAAAGCCGATTCTTGTGGGGCCGATACACTGCCGCAACGGGAGCCAGCATTGTGACGAATCGTCCTCCCAGGTCGAGGGGCGTGAAATGACCGGTGAGCATGATCACGCCGCGACCCTCTTCCATGGCCGCCTGGAGATTCTCGAGACCCTCCACCCGGAGCAGTCGCCGGATTTCGCGGTCCGATGACCACCAGCACATGGCGGTCTCTATGAGCGCAATCCCGAGGGACTCGAAATGTTCCGCCAGCAGTGCTTCTCGACTCGCCGCACTCATGTCCGGAAAGCACAGGGCGAGATTCTTCGCCGCAATTCGCCGCCGCCGGGGCATCAGCCACATGGACAGCCGGCCGAGCCCGCGCCCCACCGCGAGCCGGGCCGAAAACGGCAGCCAAAGGGAGGCCCTGAGCAGACCCAGCCCCAGCCACACCGGCCAGTACCTCGGGCCGAGGAAGCTGTACAGTGGTGAGGCGGGCGTGTTCATGCGCTGGAAAACTGAGGAGTGACCGGGCTCGGTGTCGGGAGACGGCAGTTTACCCCACGAACCCATCGTCGATGGGCGGCGACCAGGTCATAGCCGACAGCGCGCGTGATAAGATCCGCGCCAAAAACGGGAACCGGGATATGACCCTGCTCATCCCTGATTTTCACAAGGCCAGCGTGCTCGTCGCAGGCGACGTCATGCTCGACAGATACTGGTTTGGGCCGGCGGAGCGAATCTCGCCGGAAGCCCCCGTTCCCGTGGTCCGCGTGGGGGATAGCGAGGAGCGGGCCGGAGGCGGCGCCAACGTGGCGGTCAATCTGGCCCGGCTGGGCGTCGCCACCCGACTGGTGGCCGTGACCGGCGATGACGAGGCAGGCGATCGCCTGATCCAGCTTCTCCGCCCGGAGGACGTGGACTGCCGCGTAAGCCGAGTCGAGGCTTTTGCCACGGTGATCAAGCTGCGCGTGCTGAGCCGCAACCAGCAGCTCATCAGGCTGGATTTCGAGAGCGACGCGCCACAGATTCCGCCAGGCTGTCTCGAAGAGTCCTTCGAGGCGGCTCTTCCGGGAGTGGGCGCCGTTGTCCTTTCCGACTATGGCAAAGGGGCCCTGGACGATGTGGAGAGACTCATCGACACGGCCAGGGACGCCGGGATACCGGTGCTCGTGGATCCCAAGGGCCGCGATTTCGGCCGTTACAGGGGGGCGACTGTCATCACGCCCAACATGGCCGAACTGGAAGGCGCGGTCGGCCCCTGTGCCGATGAAGCGGAACTGGCGGACAAGGGACACGGGCTTCGCCAGACGCTGGGCGTGGACTGGCTCCTGGTGACGCGCAGCAGCAGGGGCATGACACTGCTGGGACCGGGTGGCGCCGTCCATCATCTGGCGGCCGAGGCGCGGGAGGTATTCGACGTGACCGGTGCCGGAGACACGGTGGTCGCCGTGGCCGCCGCCGGCCTGGCGGCAGGGCTCTCCATGGAATCTGCAGCCGCCCTTTCCAACCTTGCCGCTGGGCTGGTGGTGCGGAAGCTGGGAGTGGCCTCCGTGACTGTTCCCGAGCTCCGTCTGGCGCTGCACCAGAGAGGCAAGGGAGGCCGGGGCGCCATGGGAGAGCCGGAACTGCGGGAAGCCGTGCGCCAGGCCCAGACCCGGGGCGAGCGCGTGGTGATGACGAACGGCTGTTTCGACATCCTGCACGCGGGACACGTGGCCTACCTGGAAGAAGCCAAAGCTCTCGGAGATCGGCTTGTGGTGGCGGTCAACGATGACGAGTCTGTGAGCCGGCTCAAGGGAAGGGGTCGCCCGGTCGTCGGAGTCGGGGAGCGAATGGCCGTGCTGTCCGGCCTGGCCGCGGTGGACTGGGTCGTCCCCTTCGCGGAGGACACCCCGGAGAGGCTGATCTGCTCGATACTGCCGGACGTCCTGGTCAAGGGCGGCGATTATCGCCCGGAGCAGATCGCCGGTGGCCGATGCGTCCTGGAAAACGGCGGCGAGGTCAGGGTGTTGTCGTTCCGGGAAGGGTGCTCCACCAGCAGCATCCTGGAACGAGTCCGGAGCGGACCCGACGGGAAGCCATGAGGGCTTTCTACCTGTTCCTGTCCTACGTGCTTGCGCCCCTGGTCGTCCCCATTCTGGTGTGGAAGGCGATGCGAAACCCGGCCTATCTGGACCGCTGGGAGGAACGCTTCGGTTTCGGCCGCAGCCATACCGAGCGGCGCTCCATATGGATCCATGCCGTGTCCGTGGGCGAGGTAATGGCCGCCTCACCCATGGTCAGGAGACTGCGCGCTGCGTATCCGGACGTGCCCGTGCTGATCAGCACGGTGACTCCGACCGGGGCCCAGCGAGTCGCGGACCTGTTCGGGGACGAGGTCATCCACAGCTATATCCCCTATGACATGCCCGGGGCGGTGAAGCGCTTTTTCGACCGGTTCAGGCCGCGGCTCGCCATCATCATGGAGACCGAGATCTGGCCCAACCTCTACCACGAGTGCGGTCGACGGAAGGTGCCGCTGGTGCTGGCCAACGCCCGGGTGTCTCCCCGCTCGGTGGGAAAGTACCGGCGCTTCGTCAGCCTGTTCGCCGAAACACTCTCCCACGGTATCGTGCTTGCCGCCCAGAGCGAGCGCGACGCGGAACGATTCCGGATGATCGGCGCCCACCCCGGCAGAACCCACGTGGTAGGCAATATCAAGTTCGACGTGGAGCTGTCCGGGTCGATCGTCGATGCCGGCCGAGAGTTGCGGCAGCAGAACGCTCCGGATCGGCCGGTGTGGATCGCCGCCAGCACCCACGAGGGGGAAGAGGAGGCTGCCCTGCGGGTTCACGTCCGCCTGCGTGATCGGTTCCCCGGATTGCTGCTGATCCTGGTGCCGAGACATCCCCAGCGATTCGATAGCGTGGCGGCAGCGGTGGAACGGACCGGCCTCAAATACGTTCGACGAAGCCTCGCTGAAACCTGCTCCGAGGACACGGCTGTTTTCCTCGGCGACACGCTTGGCGAGCTGCCGGTTTTCTACGCGGCTTCCGACGCGGCATTCGTGGGCGGAAGCCTGGTGCGGGTCGGCGGACACAACCTTCTCGAACCCGCAGCGGTCTCTCTGCCCATCGTGTCGGGCCCGTACAATTTCAATGCGGAAGATATCGCCGAGATGCTCGACGCCGCCGGTGCGCTCGCGGTTGTCGAGGACGAACGTGGCCTGGAAGATGAAATTGCTTCGTGCCTCGCGTCGCCGGATCTGTCTCGTCAGCGGGGGCAGGCGGGTCGCCGAATCCTGGATGAGAAC
>JASFOT010000090.1:0-7579 GCA_050116375.1 Gammaproteobacteria bacterium
CTTCCGGCGCTGTTGCATAGTGATCCGACACGCCCGCATCGTCGCCCATATTGACAGCGCTGTCAAAGATTGCTACAAAGATTCGAAATCAGCGATGCGGCGCGCTGACCGACAACAGGACGAGCGCTTCTCCTCTCGGGCTTGAGGAATATTCCAGCCGCCGCCGAAACGAGTCCGTGACAGCACTTCTGCAGCTGGGCGGAGTGATCGTTGCCGGAGCTCAGCCAACCGGAGTCTGCTACCACATGCCGCGCGCCGGTTGCTCGTCATCATGAACCGCCTTATCCCCAATCCGGCAGACCAGAGAACGGCCATCGCCGGCCGAATCGCCGATCTCCTCGCGCAAATGACCCTGAATGAGAAGATCGGCCAGATGACCCAGGTCGATGCGAATGATGCTCATGCGACGGAGCGCCTTGGCGAGCTGTTGCGAAATGGACGAGTCGGCTCCGTAGTCAATCAGGTGGATGTCACCACCGTCAACGAACTGCAGCGCATCGCGGTAGAGGAAAGCCGCCTTGGCATTCCCCTGCTGGTCGCGCGGGACGTCATCCACGGGTTCACGACCGTCATGCCGATACCCCTGGGGCAGGCCGCCACCTGGAACCCTGCCCTCCTGCGCGCGGGTGCGCGGGTCGCCGCCGTCGAGGCTGCGGCCGCCGGGGTCAACTGGACGTTCGCCCCGATGATCGACATCGCGCGCGACCCGCGCTGGGGCCGGATTGCCGAGAGCTTTGGTGAAGACCCATATCTCACGAGCAGACTGGGCGTCGCGATGATCGAGGGATTCCAGGGCGACGACCTGCAGGCAGACGGCAACATTGCGGCCTGCGCGAAGCATTTTGCAGGCTACGGGGCCGCGGAGAGCGGTCGCGATTATGCGACCGCAAACATTCCCGAAAATGAGCTTCGCAACGTCTATCTCCCGCCGTTCGGCGCCGCGGTCAGTACCGGTGTCGCCAGCATCATGACGTCCTTCAGCGACCTGAACGGCGTCCCTGCGTCGGCGAACAGGTTTCTGTTGAGAGAGATTCTCCGGGAGGAATGGGGGTTCCGGGGCCTTGTTGTCAGCGACTGGGACTCAATCCGGCAGCTGTCCACCCATGGTCTGTCCAGCGACGACAGGGATTCTGCGTACCAGGCCGCTGACGCCGGCGTGGATATGGAAATGGCTGGCGACGCCTACCGAAACCATCTTGCCGGCCTGGTCGAGGAAGGACGAATCGACATCGACATCATCGACGCCGCCGTCACGAACATTCTTCGCGTGAAGTTCGATCTGGGTCTCTTTGAAAGTCCTTATGCCGAACCGAACCTGATCCCGGAGATTTGTCAGCGAGAGAAGATGGCGGTCGCAAAGAGACTGGCGACGGAGAGCGTGGTCCTGTTGAAAAACCAGGGTGCCGTGCTGCCCCTGATGAGGGCACGTATCGACTCACTGGCCGTCATCGGCCCGCTGGCCGATGCGCCTTACGAGCAACTCGGCACGTGGATCTTCGATGGCGACCCTGGTCTCAGCATTACAGGACTCGCAGGGCTGCGTGACCTCCTCGGTGACGACATCGAGATCAACTATGTGCGCGCCATGGAAACAAGCCGCAGTCGCTCGACGGCGTCGTTCGACAAAGCCGTTTCAGCGGCGTCACGTTCCGATGCCGTCATCCTGTTCCTCGGCGAAGAGTCCATTCTCTCAGGGGAGGCACATTCCCGAGCCGACATCTGTCTTCCGGGGGCGCAGGCCAGTTTGGTGCGGAGTATCCGTGGCTGCGGCAAACCGGTAATCGCCGTGATTATGGCGGGGCGTCCGCTGACGCTGACCGAAATCGTCGACGATGTGGACGCGATACTGTTCGCCTGGCACCCCGGCACCATGGGCGGAGAGGCGATCGCGGAACTGATATTCGGCATCCGATCGCCCTCGGGGAAGCTGCCCGCGTCGTTCCCGAGGATGGTCGGGCAAGTACCGATCTATTACGGCCAGAAGAATACCGGCAAGCCTCCTTGCCCGGAATCGATCATCCATATCGATCAGATCCCCGTCGGGACGCCTCAAACCTCACTTGGAATGTCGTCTTTTCATCTCGATGCCGGATATAAGCCGCTGTACCCCTTCGGCTTCGGGCTGAGCTATACCGAGTTCGAGTACGACAACCTGAAGCTAAGCGCCGAGGAGATTCCGATAGGCGGCTCGTTGACGGTTTCTGTCGATGTCACGAATGCCGGCGAGATGCCGGCCGATGAAGTGGTACAGCTCTATGTGCGGGATCTGGTGGCCAACGTGACGCGGCCCGTGAAGGAGCTGAAGGGATTCCGGCGAATACCAATCGAGCCGGGGCAGACGGTAAGTACCGAATTCGAACTGCACACAGACGATCTGGCCTTCTTTGGACGGGACAACACCCTGATCGTCGAACCGGGCGATTTCCATCTCTGGGTCGGCGGAGCCTCGGATTCGGGACTTCGGGCCGGATTCGCGCTCGTGGCAAAGGACTCACCGGACGGGGCTGCATGACACGAGAATCGAGATTCACGGTCACCATCGCCCTCATCGTCGCCCTCGGTGGTTTCCTCATGGGGTTCGATGCCTCGGTGATCTCGGGCGTCGTCGGCTTCATCGAAGTCGAATTCGCTCTGACGAAGATCCAGCTCGGCTGGGCGGTATCGTCCCTCGCGCTCACGGCGACTCTCGGCATGATGCTGTCCGGACCCTTGAGCGACCGCATTGGCCGCCGACCGGTCCTGCGTATTGCCGCCGTGCTGTTCGCTGTCTCGGCCATCGCCTCGGCTGCGGCACCGACTTTTCTCACCCTTGTCCTCGCCCGCATGATCGGGGGACTCGGGGTGGGCGCCGCGTTGATAGTCGCGCCCATGTACATCGCGGAAATCGCGCCCCCGGAGTCGCGCGGGCGTCTGGTTTCTTTCAATCAGCTCAATATCGTCATCGGAATATCTACGGCATTCTTCAGCAATTACCTGATCCTGAGCCTGGGCGAGCAGGAACTGGCCTGGACGGAGATACTTCGGCTGGCGGAGTGGAACTGGCGATGGATGCTCGGAATCGAGGCGTTGCCGGCGCTCCTGTACCTTGTGGCGCTCATGCTGGTACCCGAGAGCCCCCGTTGGCTCGCCATGCGGAATCGGGAGCAGGAGGCGCTGGATGTCCTCGAGCGCGTCAGGGGCAGCGCGGATGCGTCCCGCGATCTCCGGGCCGTCCGGGAGAGCATCGCGGCCGAGGCCGGATCGGGCAAGATCTCGCTCCGCACGCTGCTCGATCCCTCGTTGAAACTGGTACTTACCATCGGCATTTCCGTCGGTATTCTCCAGCAGATCACCGGCATCAACTCCGTATTCTTCTATGCACCCATGATTTTCGAGCAGTCAGGCATCGGCACTAACGCGGCTTTCATGCAGGCCGTTCTGGTGGGCCTCGTCAATCTGGTCTTCACAATAGTGGCGATGGTGATTATTGACCGTCTGGGAAGACGACTCTTGCTGGGCTGGGGCCTGGCCGGTGTCGCTGTCTGCATGCTGATCCTTTCCTACGGCTTCGGCGCGGCAACCTACACGCTCCCAGGCGAGGCAATCGAGCAGGCTCCGGCCGACATCGACCGTCTCGAGATCGCGGCCGTGGCCGGTACCACCTATCACAGCGATACGGACTTCCGCGAAGCAATCTATGCGGCCATCGGGCAGGAGGCCTACAAGCGGAACGAGGGGTATCTGCTGAGCAGCGCCATCAACATCAATCCCACCCTCGTGCTGGCCGCAATTCTTGGCTTCGTGGCCAGCTTCGCGGTGTCTCTCGGGCCCATCATGTGGGTTCTGTTCTCAGAACTGTTCCCCAATCGCGTGCGCGGGCTGGCAATATCCTTCGCGGGCTTCGTGAATTCCTCCATCGCTTTCCTCGTGACACTGGTGTTCCCGTGGCAGCTGGAGAACATCGGCATATCGGCCACGTTTCTGATTTACGGACTTTTCGCCGCGGCAGGGCTGCTGTTCATCATGCGCATCCTGCCCGAGACGAAGGGCCGGTCACTCGAGGAACTGGAAACCATTCTGGTCAGGACCTGACATGAAAACCCCTCAAGCAATGCTTCTTGTTCTCCTCACGATGGCAGCCATTTCAGCTGCCGGCGCGGAGACCGCTGGCCCGGTCAAGGTCGAGATCGTGGAGGCGGGCGGCCGCTATCAGCTGCTGCGCGGCGGAGTTCCCTACAAGATCAAGGGCGCCGGTATGGCGGTCGATCATATCGTTGCCTTCACCGGTCACGGGGGCAACTCGATCCGCAACTGGACAACCGGCAACGAGCCCCAGGACATCATGGAATTTCTCGACCAGGCGCAGGCGAACGACGTCACCGTCATGCTGTGCCTCCCCATGCAGGCCGAGCGCTGGGGATTCGATTACGACGACGAAGCGGCGGTGGCCGCACAGCTGGAGGCGTTTCGTGGGGAGGTCATGCGATATCGGGATCATCCGGCTTTGCTCGCGTGGATCATCGGCAACGAACTCAATCACGGCTACACGAACCCGCGGGTTTACGACGCGGTGAACGACGTCGCCCGCATGATCCGTGAGCTGGACCCGTATCACCCTACGACAACAACCGTTGCGGGCTTTTTCGATAATGTCGTCGCCGACATCCTGTCACGGGCTCCCGACCTCGATTTCATCAGTTTCCAGGCCTACGGCATGTTGTTTGCTTTCCCGGAGCTGATGGAAAAAGCCGGTTTCGACAAGCCATTCATGGTGACCGAGTGGGGCGCAATCGGTTACTGGGAAGTCGGGAAGACCGACTGGGGGGCCCCGATCGAGGCGACCAGCTCCCAGAAAGCGGATGTCTTCATGCGCGCCAACCGAAACATCCTGGAGCAATTCGACGATCGGTTGCTCGGTTCATACGTTTTCTTCTGGGGCCAGAAGCAGGAGCGCACGCCAACCTGGTTCGGACTGCTGACAGAAAATGGCGAGGAAACAGAGGCGGTGGACGTGATGCACTACATCTGGACAGGATCATGGCCCGATAATCGGGCTCCCCAGGTCCGCAAGATACTGCTGGCCGGAAAGGATCCGGCGGCGAGCGTCCGTCTCAAAACCGGCAAACGCGCCAGGGCAAGGGTCGCCGTGGTGGACCCGGACGGTGATCCCCTGACAATTCGCTGGGAACTCAAGCCCGAGAGCCAGGCTACCCAGGTCGGTGGCGATTTTGAGGAGTCCATCGTCAGCCTGGACGGATTCATTGATGACGCTGACTCCTGGACGGCCCGGATCACGGCTCCTGCACCCGGCGCCTACCGTCTCTTCGTATACGCCTATGACGGTCAAGGTCACGCAGCTCACGCCAATATCCCTTTCATGGTGACGGAATAGAACGACCCGTGAAAATTCCGCCTGTCATTTCCGTCTTCGCCGTTCTGTTCGCCGGGTGCGCTCAACCGGGTGACGGAGTCGGCGAGGCATTCTCTCAACCCCGGGAATATCTTCTCGCGGGCGAGGTCATGGCCGTCGCCTATTCCGGATTCCGGGAAGGTCAGCATCCGGACCGCGGTAATGGCGCAGTCAACCCGTCGAAAGACGAGATCCTGGAGGACCTCGAAATACTCGTCGCGAACGGGTTCGGCCTGATTCGCCTCTATGATTCCGGTGACAACTCTTCTGCTGCGCTCAGTCTCATCAGGGAACACAACATGCCGATCAAGGTCTTGCTCGGCATCTGGCTGGACGCGGAGGTCAGCAACCACGAAGGATGCCCCTGGCTGGACGAGCCCATTCCTGAAGAGCGTCTGGCAGCAAACGCTCTGCGCAACGCCGAGGAAATCAGGCGCGGCATCCGCCTTGCGCAGGAATTCGGCGATATTGTCGTCGCGGTGAACGTGGGGAACGAGGCCCTGGTCGACTGGAACGACCACATGGTGCCGGTGACAACCGTCATCGATTACGTCAGACAGGTAAAGGCTGCTATCGGGCAGCCGGTGACGGTGGCGGACAACTATGCCTGGTGGATTCGCGACGGCCGGTCACTGGCGACCGAAGTGGATTTCATCGGGGTGCACACTTACCCCGTATGGGAGGGAAAGCCGATCGACGAAGGCCTGGCGTACACACTGGAGAACATCGAAGGCGTTCATGCGGCCCTGCCGAAAAAGCCGATCGCGATCCTGGAAGCTGGCTGGGCAACCATCGCCACCGAATTCGGCGATCGCGCCAGCGAAGCGAATCAGGCCCGGTACTATCGGGAGATACGGCAGTGGGCGAACAGGACCAATACAACGGTCTTTTTCTTCGAGGCCTTCGACGAGCCGTGGAAGGGCGATCCGGACAACCCCCTGGGCGCGGAGAAGCATTGGGGCCTGTTCAACGTCGATCGAACTCCGAAGGAAGTGATGAAGGGGACGCAGGCAGCAAACTAATCGGTTCTCGGCACCGCCCTGCCTATCCGGGAGCGGGGCCCGTAGACTCGCGGATCTTTAGCTTCGCCGGCACGATCTCCGTGCCTCGGGTATCGGCCTCCGCGTGGGCCGTGCCGATAAGAAGCATCGCGGCACGCTCAGCCATCGCGGATAACGGCTGTCGGATGGTCGTCAGGGTGGGACAGAGCTGGCGGGCCAGGGAAATGTCGTCACACCCGGCCACGGAGACCTGTCCGGGGACTTCGACACCGAGCAGCCTGGTGGCCCGAATGACCCCGGCGGCCATGTCGTCGTTGGCTGCGAATATCGCGGTCGGGCGGCGTTTCTTCTTCAACAGCCCCATGGCGGCGCTCTCCCCTGACTCGAACGAGTTATCGCCCTCCGCCACCAGCTTCTCGTCGAGAGTCAGACCGCTCTGCCTGAGGCCGTCCAGGTAGCCGCGGTAGCGATTGCCGACGGCCTTGTGGCTCGGATGCCCCTTGATGAACGCGATCCGGCGGTGGCCCAGCGAAGCCAGGTACCGGGTCATCTCGGCACTGATCTCGCGGTCGTTGGTCGACACGGCCAGCGGGTCGTTTTTTTTCTTTCCCGGCGAGATTCGCACCAGCGGCGTGCCGGTCGCTTGAATCGCCCGGACGATCTTCGGCATGTTGGACAGGGGCGCGGCCAGTATGATGCCGATCGGCCGCGCCTGCTCTATCAACGCACTCAGCTCGCCGCCGATATCCTTGTTCCGGTAATTGCAGGGATGGATGAGCAGCTCGTAACCGGCGCTGCTGCAGGCGCGCAGCACGCCCAGCTGCATCCGGATGACGTAGCCCGCGCTGGGCGTCTCATAGAAGCTGGGATCGTCGTAGATCAGTCCGATGAGATGAGACCGCTGACTGGCGAGATTCCGCGCCGACACATTGGGCCGGTAGTTCAGTTCAGCGATCGCCGCTTCGACCCGCGCGCGAGTGACATCCCGTACGTTGGGCTCACGATTCATCACCCGGGAGACGGTCTTTATCGATACGCCCGCGAGTTCAGCAACGTCGTCTATCGTCGGTTTTGCCACCTATCCCGACCTCGATGCGGCGTGATGCCTAAAAGTCGACAGAGTATCCATGCTTTCCTTCACAGATATGTTACGGCGCGAGGAGCATGCCAGCAGGACAATCAACCTCGA
>JASFOT010000091.1:0-7484 GCA_050116375.1 Gammaproteobacteria bacterium
GATGTCGTTGATGGCCGGGGGGAGCGGCTGCAGAAAACGCAGATGCAGGGACGAAACCTTCCGACCCTCGGCCCGCAGTCTTTCGACCGCCTCCTCGATGGTGCCTCGGGTGCTTCCCCACCCGATAATCAGCAGGTCCCCGTCGTCGCCCCCGAAGACCTCGGGCGGCTTCAGGGTCTTCTGCAGGGCGGCCAGCTTGAGGCTGCGGGCCCGGAGTCCCTCCTCGTTGATGTCCGGGTCGTAGGCCACGTGACTGTCCCGATCGTGGGCCAGACCCGTGACGGTGTGCATGCCTCCGGGCTGACCCGGCAAGACCCGGCGCGCCAGCCCGGTCTTCGGGTCCCAGTCGTACGGCCGCGTGCCCGGAGGCACGGGTGTCTGGTCCACGGGGGGCGCCACCCATGCCTCATTGAAGCGGGGCCGCGGGAACGGGGTCTGCGCCGTCGCCAGGCTGGCATCCGTGAGCACGACGACCACCATGTTGAACGTCTCGGCAATCTTGCGGGCGGTAATGACCGAGTAGAAACAGTCCTCCACCGTGCTTGCGGCGAGCACCACCTTGGGCGCGTCCCCGTGGCTGCCGAACATGGTTGTCAGCAGATCTCCCTGTTCGGCTTTGGTAGGCTGTCCGGTGCTGGGTCCCCCGCGCTGCACATTGACCACGACCAGGGGGATCTCGGCCATCACGGCCAGACCGATGGCCTCCTGTTTCAGGGAATAGCCGGGACCCGAGGTGATGGTGACGGTGCACTTGCCGGCGTAGGAAGCGCCGATGGCGAAAGCGCAGGCGGCGATCTCGTCTTCCGCCTGGTGCACCACGCCGCCGACTTTCTCGAAGACATCGGCCAGATAATGAGATGCGGAGGTCGCCGGCGTAATCGGGTACATGGCACAGATCTCCATGCCCGAGGCCAGCACCCCCAGCGCAAGCGCGGTGTTGCCGTTGACCACGATCTGCGGTTCCTTGGCGGGAGCCGCCGGGATGCGGTACTTGAAGTCCAGATTGGCCTCCGCCCATTCGTAGCCGGCCTCCAGCAGGATCACGTTGCTGTCGATGACCGCCTGGGATTTCTTGCGGAAGGTGAGGGCGATCTGCTCGCGGGCCAGTTCCATGTCCAGGCTGTAGATGCTGCACAGCATGCCGAGGGCAAACATGTTCTTGCCCCGGCGTGCGTCCTGGACGACTCTCTTGCATTCCCGCTCCATGGGAATCTCGATGACCCTGTAGCCGGCCGCCACCAGCTCGTCATGTGTCTCGGTGTAGGACGAGGAGATCCGCGGGTCCGTATCGTCCCGCCACTTGTCCTCGAGCAGAATGGTACAGCCCTTTTTCAGTTCGCCGGCGCGGACGCGCCCCAGCAATACCTGCTCGTTGAATGCCACCACCAGGTCTGTCTCGTCCCCGCCGTTGGTGATGCGTCTGGAGCCGAGCCGGATTCGATTGCCGCTGGCACCGGCGACGCTCCTGGCGGGGGGGCGGATCTCGGCGGGGATGATCTCCACGGTCCATACGCCGTTGCCCATGCGTGCCGCGATGGCCCCCAGGGATTGTCCACAGCGCTGGGCGCCCTCTCCGGAGTCGCTGATGACTTCCACCACCTGCTGATCGATTTCGACAGCGGTCCTGGCAGCGCGCGGCCCCCGGGCGCCCTCGGCCGGTGCAATCGATTGGGCTGTGTCGATCTGGCTCATAGGTCTTACGTCGGAACCCGTATTCGGGCGAAGTTCCGCTCCCTCGTGTCGATGCCGAAGAGCGTTTCCGCGCCTTCGACAAAGTAAGGCGCATCGACATCGCGGATGCCGAGATAACGCTTCATGTTGCGGGCCGCTTTGCGGCCAGCCCCCATGGCCTCGATCACGGTCGCGGCACCGGTCACAATGTCCCCGCCCGCGTAGACACCCGGCATGGAAGTGGCCAGGTCATCGTCCGTCTCGATATAGCCCCATTTGTTCAGTGCCAGTTTTGAGGTCTGGCCGATAATGGGATTGGCGTTGGTGCCGATCGCCACCACCACCAGATCCACCTCGATATCATGCTCGCTGCCTGCCACCGGTACCGGACGACGCCGGCCGGAATCGTCGGGCTCTCCCAGTTCCATGCGGACGCAGCGCATGCCGCGAACACCGCCCTTGCCGTCATCGAGAATCTCCACCGGATTGGTCAGCCACTTGAAGTGGATACCCTCCTCCTCGGCGTGATGGACTTCCTCTGCCCGGGCCGGCGCCTCGGCTCTGCTGCGGCGGTACACACAAAACACTTCCTCGGCGCCCAGCCGGAGACAAACCCGCATGGCATCCATGGCCGTGTTGCCGGCGCCGACCACCGCCACCCGCCGGGCGGGCGGCATGGGCGTATCGTAATTGGGGAACTCCTTGGCCCGCATCAGGTTGCAACGGGTGAGCAGTTCATTGGCCGACAGAACGCCGTTGAGGGAGTCGCCCGGTACGCCCAGCATGCTGGGATAACCGGCACCGGTGCCGATAAAGACGGCGTGGAATCCCAGCTCGTCGATCATCTGCTCTATGGTGAACAAACGGCCCACCAGCGTGTTGCACTCGAATCGGACCCCCAGTTTCTCCAGGTTGCCCATTTCGGCATCGATCACTTCGTTGGGAAGGCGGAAATCCGGGATGCCGTAACGAAGCACGCCGCCGGACTGGTGGAACGCCTCGTACACGGTCACTTCGCATCCGGCCTTGGCCATGTCTGCGGCGCACGCCATCCCGGCCGGTCCGGCGCCGACAATACCGATGCGGAATCCGCACGGCTCGATATAGGGCACGTTGGCCCAGCCGGCATTGATAGCCATGTCACCGACGAAGCGCTCGAGTCTGCCGATGGCCACCGGTTCCAGCGTGTCACCGACCGTGCATACGCCCTCGCACTGATTTTCCTGCGGGCAGACCCGTCCGCAGATCGCCGGAAGCAGATTGGTGGCCGTGATCACGTCGTAGGCGCCGTGGTAGTCCTTCTCGCTGATCTTCTCGATGAACGCAGGGATATTGATCCCGACCGGACAGCCGTCCACGCAGGGCTGCTCCGGGCACATGAGGCAGCGCTGGGACTCCAGGAGGGCCTCGTCCTGACCGTAACCGTAGGACACCTCTTCGAAGTTCCGAATACGCTCGGCGGGCGCCTGCTCGGCCGCCGGCGTCCGATCCTGCGGGATGGTGCGAATGGTCTTCTTCTTGGCCATATTCGGAAATCAGTCTGTATCGGCCAGTGGCTTGTCCATCACGGGTGGCTGCTTGGCCATCCTGCAAGTCTCCGACCACTTCTTCATGGCGGCCCTCTCCTCCTCGGAGAAACGGCCCAGGCGGGACATCAGGTCATCGAAATCCACCTGGTGGCCATCGAAATCGGGACCGTCGACACATGCAAACCTGACCTGGTCGCCAACCTTGACCCGACAGCCGCCGCACATGCCGGTGCCGTCGATCATGACGGGATTCAGCGAGACCATGGTCTTGATACCGTGGGGACGTGTGACTTCAGCCGCGCTTTTCATCATGACAGGAGGGCCAATGGCGACACATTCATCGATATCCGGATGATTCGCGATGGCGATCTCCATGCCGGACGTGACCCGGCCCTCTACTCCGGCGGACCCGTCATCGGTGCAGACGATGACCTCGTCACAGCACGACTCGAATTTTTCCTTCCAGAAAATCAGGCTCTGGGTGCGGAAACCGAGCACCGCGATGACGTAGGCACCGTTCTCCTTGAATCCGCGCGCCTGTGGAAAGATCGGCGCCACCCCGAGACCGCCCCCCACGCAGAGTACTTTTCTTGCGTGCCCCAGCGGGCTGGGCATGCCCATGGGGCCGACCATCCCGTAAAGGCAGCTGCCAACGGTGCAGATCTGCTGCATCTCCCGGGTGCTCTTTCCCACGGCCTGGATCACGAGCGTGATCGTGCCCTGCTCCCGATCAAAATCGGCAATGGTCAGCGGGATCCTTTCGCTGTGCTCGTGGGCCATCACAATGACGAACTGACCGGGACGCGCGGCCTTCGCCATCATGGGATGATGCACTTCGAGGAGATAAGTGGCATCCGAGAAGTCTTCCCGCGCCACGATCTCGAACCGTGCTCGCTGCTCACTCTCCATCTGGGCCGCTGCTCCGTCTTTTTCTGGCTTGGTAGCACATGACCGGACCGCTTACCTTGATCACGATCATGTTGCGAGCATACTAGTTTACGCCCTTCATCGGCCCTGTTCGCAAGCCGCACGGGCGAACACTTATTGGACGGACCCTGCCCCGTGTCAGTCCGCCGGGATGCTCGCCGCTATTTCCGGACCCACTGGCCGTTGGCCTGCTTGAACCAGCTCCCCTGGGGAAGGCTTTCGAAAATCTGTTCGGCGTAGACCTTGCCGACTTCCTCCGCGGAAACGCCCTGCTGCTTCGCTCGCTGCTCGTAGACCTTTCGCCGCTCGGAATTGATCGCGTCTACTGCTGCCCGGGCGGAAGGCTCTCTCGCCTCCAGGTAGCCGTCCCAGCGTTCGCCCGCCGCGCCGCTGGCCCTGAGAGCATCCGCTGACTGTGCGGACGCAGGTAGGGACAGCATGGACAGCGCGACGGCGGCGATCAATGTGAGAAAACCCCGGCGCGTCGTGTTCTCGATGGTCATGTCGCTGTCCTCAGATCAGAAAATGTCGGGATTGCGCTCGATATCTTCCTTGGCCTGTTCCTCCAGGCGCACACGGACATCGGCGTCGAGCTTGATATTGAGATTGATCGTGATCGGCTCCTTCGGCGCTTCGACCTTGACCGTGGGCTGGCAACCGCCGATCAACCCGATCAGCAGGAATGCCGAAATCGCCCGTCCAATAAACTCTGTCATCGGCTCATCCCCGCGAAGGTAAAGGAGTCCCCGCATTCTATCGGATGCCCGAATCCGACTGCCACACTCTCCTGACAACCTCGTCGAACAGGCTCGAACCCTGTCTGAATATGGACAGCAGGGGCGCGGCATCCGTTTCCAGCCTGAGGTTGATGTTGAAGGGATAGCCGTCCAGCACGTCGGGGTTGTTTCCCGAGAGCGACAGCAGAATGACCATATCACCGGCGACGGGCTTGTCCGCCGACAGCGTCAGATTGGTGTAATGGAAATTCTGCAGCGCATCGAGCAGCAGATTGACGTGGTCTCCGGCTCCACTGAGCGTCTGGGCCGCCTCGGGAGATCGAAAGCGCAGTATGCCGGGAGACTCCGCCTCCAGCCGGGCATCCTCGACAACCAGGACACGGCCCTCCGTTCGTACCGGGAAGCGACCTTTCAGTCGCCCCTCTCCGCTCAGGCCCTCGGTGGTGATCATGGACAGGATCGAGACCAGATCCAGCCCCTCCGCTTCCACGACGGCGGTCTGCAAGTCTCCCCGGGGATCGTACGTTGCGGCGCCCACTCGCATTGTCCCGCCAAGAAGTTTCATGGTCGCCGCCGCCACCTCCAGGACCGGCGGTCCCGTCGGCCTGGGCGCCAGACGGTATTCCACGTCCACGTCCGTCAGCACAGCGCCGTCCTCGATCCTTGCAACCTTCAATCGCTGACCTGGGCGACTCTCCACAGGCCATAGCGATATGAGATCGAGGGGCATCGACAGCCCCTTTACCCGGATTCCCTCGCTCTCGAATCCGTCCAGGGAGAGATCTGCCATGCCGTGGCTATCAGTCAGACCATCGCCGTCAAACCGCAGCGATCCCTGGATATCCAGTCCTCCTTTTACGTCTTTCAGAACACTGAGCCGCGGCCAGAGGGCGTCCGGCTGCAGGTCCCGGGAAAAAGCCAGCCCGCTGGTTGCGATTTCAGCCTGGCCCTCTTTCTTCTCGAGGTCATAGGTGATATCCGCTTCCAGCGTCGCGCGGGGCACAGCCATCGGGCTGACGCGAACGGCAGCCGATAGCTGGTGTCCCGACCACGTTCCCTCACCGGTCACGGCAGCGGTCGGGAACCGTCTCGGCAGCCACAGGTCCTGGAGGGTGGCCCGAGACAGAACCAGTCGCGTCACGCCCTCCACGGACCGCCGCGCGGAAATGCTGGTGTCGCGGGATGCAATCGCCAGGGCCCTGTCGCTGAACTCCGCCAGTTGCAGTTCGAGTTGAGCACTGCGATCAGGTCGCAGGGAAAGCTCGGCCCGGCCCGCTCCCAGGGAGATCGCCCGCGAGCCCGCGACCACCTCCAGCGGCTCGAAGTCGACCTGACCGGTGGCAGCGTAGGCCCCGTCCTCGAATCGCGCCAGGCCGCTGCCCCTGGCAGCCAGGCGGTCGAGGCTCACCAGAGGCATATTGATATCCACCCCTTCCAGACGATCGGCCTGGACATCGACCTCGAAGCTGTCTGGCCGTTGCCTGCCTGCCAGGCGGCCCGCAAAACTGACGGTCCCGGCGCGTCCGGATTTCGCCGACAAAGATCCCGACTGGCGGAAATCCAGCCCATTCTCCTCAACATGGAGTTCGATCACCGGAGCGGTCTGGTCATCGTGCCGGGTGGCTTGCAGGTGCAGCGAATCCCCCGACAGAAAACCGAGAAATTCGGGCAGCACAGACATGCGCGGCACCAGGGATATCCGGAGGGGGTCATCGATCCTGACGATGACCCGCGGGCCGAAACTTGCCAGGCTGAAGCGCACGCTCCCTTCGACTGGCGCGAGTGCCTCGATAGAGCGCGGCATGGAGAACTCGGCTTCGGCTACCGTTTCCGCGAAGTAGCCGTCCGCCAGCTTCAGGGTCATCCCCCCCCGCGCCGACAGCTGATCCCCGAGACCCGTGACAAGACGCATTTCGAGCCTGTCCGCCGCCAATTCGGACACAGCAAGAGGATCCCGTGTCGTTTGCATCTCGACGACGGGCGTTTCAATCGACAGCGATAAGCTCTCCAGGAATCCCGGGGCGAACGCGCGGCTCACGGCTGGCGGCAGCAGATTCCGGCTCAACTTTTCGACCTGCAGGGACACGGGCCCGGAAGGCTGAAGGCGAGCGATCCCCGTGGCCTTGTCCCAGGCGAACTTGCCGCTAAGGTCCAGCCCTCCGCCCTCAAGCTCCGGGACCCAGACGAGTTCCTCGGCGTGCAGCTCGAGATCCCCCGTCAACCGCGCGGGCAGGCCGCTCGGCCAGCCAGGATCATTGGCAGCCGGCTGCGGCCACTCCGATATGGACGACAAAGTGAACCCCGATGTACCGCCGGCCTCCGGCGGTACCAGCCCGAGGCGGACCAGTGGACCCGTCGATAACCGGCCCCCGGCGTCCACATGCAGTTCCGTCCTGGTCTCTCCGAAGGAGACCCGTGCCCCGATCGCCAACGAATCGCCGCTCTCCGGGGAGCCTGCACGAAGATCCGCGACCAGACGGACCGGCTGACGTCCTCGCATCGCGCCCTGGACATCGATTTCCCCGTCAAGCCCCAACCCTGCGGCCACGGCCTTGCCCCGGAACTCCGCCAGGCCATCCGCAGCCGTCTCCGAGGACAGGTTAACGGTGGCGTTGATCTC
>JASFOT010000092.1:0-7452 GCA_050116375.1 Gammaproteobacteria bacterium
ATAAAGCGGAAGCGCCGTAATCACCGTATCCTCGCCCTCGGTGAGATGCTTGCCGCACCAGGCGCGGGCCTGCAGCACGTTGGCGACGAGGTTGCCGTGAGTGAGCATGGCGCCCTTGGAAACGCCGGTTGTGCCTCCGGTGTACTGCAGAAAAGCCAGGTCGTCGTGCCCCAGCTCCACCTCGTCCATGGTGTGCCATTTGCCTTCCTTGACGACGCGGCCAAAATCCACCGCGTCGGGCAGCTCGTAATCCGGGACCATTTTCTTGATTTTCCGCACCACGAAATTGGCAATCGCGCCTTTCGGGAATGGCAGAAGATCGCCGACGGCGGTCGTTATGATGGTCGATACATCGGTGCCGGCCACCACTTCCTGCAGGGTATTGGCGAAATTTTCGAAGATGACGATGGCCCGGGCGCCTGAATCCTTGAGCTGGTGCTCGAGCTCCCTCGGCGTGTAAAGCGGATTGACGTTGACCACGCACATGCCGGCTCTGAGAACCCCGTAAACCGCCACCGGATACTGCAAAATATTCGGCATCATCACGGCGACCCGGTCGCCCTTGTTGAGGCCAGCGGCCTTCTGCAGGTAAGCGCCGAAATAACGGCTCATCTGGTCCAGGTCGCCGTAGCTGATGGAATGCCCCATGTTGGTGAACGCGGGCAGGTCGCGATACTTGCGGAAAGCGCTTTCGATCAAGTCCTTGAGAGAAGCGTATTCGCTCGTGTCTATTTCAGCGGGGGTGTACTCGGGATACTGGTCTAGCCAGATTCTCTCCACCATGTGATCTCTCCGGCGTTAGAGTTTGTTATCGATTCGGGATGGGCTTTCTCTGGATGGCCCATCGGATCAGCCCTCGCCCCAGGATAATAGTCCATTTGCAGATGCGGGCGACCGGCACCGGATCTGTATATCAGGACCTATGCCGGCGGGCAAACCTGCAGTCAGGGCCGATCGGCGGATGACCGGAGCATGGGTTCGATCCAGGGCCACAGGTTGTCTACGATGAGCGGCTGGGCCTCGGCTGTGGGATGGATGCCGTCTTCCTGCATCATTCCCGGTTTCAGGGCGATTTCCTCCAGCACGAAGGGCGTCAGCGGCACGCCCGTCGAGTCGGCGGCCTGCTGAAAGGCGCGACGGAAAGCAGTGATGTATTCGGAGCCGTAATTCGGTGGGATCATGATGCCGGTGATCAGCGCACTGGCGCCGGTCTCCTGGGCGAGTTCCACGAGATTCTCGAGATTTCTCCGAATCTCCTCCGGGGGGATAGCACGAAGACCGTCGTTGCCGCCCAGTTCGATCACTACCAGTTCGGGCTGGTGTATGGTCAGGGCCCGCGGCAGCCGAGCCAGACCGCCCCGGGTCGTGTCGCCGCTGATGCTGGCGTTGACGACTCGGTGCGGATAGCCCGTCTCGGACAGTCGCCTCTGCAGGAGCGAAGGCCAGGATTCTTCCATGGACATGCCGAAGCCGGCGCTGAGGCTGTCTCCGAGAACCAGGATCACTGGCTGGCGCTCGGCGGCGGCCGAGAAGGACCATGCCAGACAGGAGAGACAGAGAAGCGTGATGACAGATTTTCGTGAAAGCGACACGGTGTTGGCCAGCAAGGGACTGACGAAAAAGGTTACCAGTCCGGAGGGCACTCTGACCATCGTTGACGATATCGATTTGTCTGTGGCCCGCGGGGAATCACTGGCGATCGTGGGCGCGTCCGGTGCAGGCAAGTCAACGCTTCTCGCCCTGCTGGCGGGCCTGGATCTCCCGACGGCGGGAGAAGCATGGCTCGATGGTCTCAATCTCACCGAAATGGACGAGGACGGTCGCGCAGAGGCCCGCGCGGGACGCGTTGGCTTCGTGTTCCAGTCATTTCACCTGGTGCCCTCCCTCACCGCGTTGGAGAATGTGATGCTGCCCCTGGAACTGGCCGGTGGCAGAGGCGCCCGGGATGCCGCAGTGGCGGTGCTGGACCGTGTCGGTCTGTCACGCCGGCTCCACCACTATCCCAGGCAGCTGTCGGGCGGAGAGCGCCAGCGGGTGGCGATCGCGAGGGCTTTCGTGGCCGAGCCCGTGATCCTCTTCGCTGACGAACCCACGGGAAATCTGGACGCGGCCACGGGAAAACGCATTGTTGACCTGCTGTTTTCTCTCAACGCAGAAAAAGGCGCCACGCTGGTTCTCGTGACTCACGACCAGTCCCTTGCTCAGCGGTGTGATCGAGTCATCCAGCTGGCCGAGGGCAGACTCGCGTGATGCGGGGATTCGGGCACGGGGTCCGATCCGTCCTGCGGGATCTTCGGGCCGGCGAACTGAGAGTTCTGATCGGTGCTGTCACGCTGGCCGTAACGGCCATGACCGCGGTGGGGTTTTTTACCGACCGGGTGAGTCAGGCGGTCGCCATCCGGTCGGCGGAGGTGCTTGCCGCCGACCTGGTGCTGCGGTCGAATCGCCCCATCGGGGACGAATACAGACAACGGGCCGGGGAGCTCGGCCTGGCTGTCTCCACCGCCGTTTCCTTTCCCAGCGTGGTCGTGGCCGGAGATGCCACCTCGCTGGCCGATATCGAGGCGGTGGGCCCAGGCTACCCCCTGCGCGGCAGCCTTCGGACGAGCGATAGGCCCTTCGGCGAATCGCGCCCGGAGACGGGGATTCCTCAGCCCGGTGAGGCGTGGGCGGACGCAAAACTGCTTGCCCGCCTCGACGCTGCGCCCGGCGTCGAGCTTCGGGTCGGTTCGGCGAAAGTGAAGGTCAGCAGGGTTCTGGATTACAGACCCGACCAGGGATGGAGTTTCGTCGATCTGGCGCCCACCCTGTTGATGAACCAGCAGGACGTGGAAGCGACGGGCCTGGTTCAGCCCGGCAGCCGCGTGACCTACCGGCAGATGTTCGCTGGCGACGCTTCCGCCGTATCCGCCCTGCGACGATACATGTCGCCAAGACTCGGAGTCAGCGAAAGGATTCGCGATCTGAGCGATGCCGGCCCGGAGATTCGCTCCGCCCTGGACCGTGCCCAGAGATTCCTCGGTCTCGCAGCGCTGACGGGCACGCTGCTGGCCGCCGTGGCCGTCGCCATGGCGGCCGGTCGTTACGCGAGGCGGCAGATCGATCCGGTGGCCCTGATGAAAGCGTTCGGCGCACGCCAGTCCTTCCTGCTGCAGGCATCTCTGGCCCAGCTTGCCGCGATCGCCCTGATCGCCGGGTCCGCTGGCGTGTTGCTGGGATATCTGGCCCAGGGCGGGCTCGCCTATCTGCTGACCGATCTGGCGGGCGGCAGTCTTCCGGACCCCGGCCTCAGGCCCGTCGCCGGTGGCCTGACCCTCGCCGGCATTGTGCTGGCGGGCTTCGCACTGCCGTCGCTTGTCGCGCTGCGCCGTGTTCCGCCCTTGCGCGTGCTCAGACGAGACATAGCGGCTCCACCACCATCGGCCTGGCTGATCTACGGAACGGCTACCGTTGCCGTGCTCGGGCTTCTGTTCTGGCAGGTGAGAGACCTGCGCCTGACGGGATGGCTGGTGCTCGGAGTCGGGCTGCTTGCGGTGGTGCTCGCCGTAGCCTCCATGGCGCTCGTATGGATGGCATCAAAGGTCCGCGGCTCAGCCGGCGCGTCGTGGCGTTACGCTCTCGCCGGGCTGGCCAGGCGCCGGCGGGACAGCGTGGTTCAGGTTATTGCCTTCGGCCTCGGGATCATGATCCTGCTGCTCTTGACCGTGGTCAGAAATGACCTGCTCACCGAGTGGCAGGCCACGCTGCCGGACAATGCGGCCAACCGGTTCCTCATCAATATCCAGCCTGATGAGGCGGCGGAGGTCCGGGAATTTCTCGGCGTCAAAGGCATCGACGCAGTGCTCCGACCCCTGGTGCGGGCTCGCGTGGTAAAGATTGACGGCAATTCCGTCAGCGACCTCGAATTTCCCTCGGATCGGGCTCGAAGACTGGCGGATCGCGAGGCCAATCTGAGCTGGTCCGTCGAACTGCAGGACGACAACCGTGTCGTGGAGGGCAACTGGTGGGACGAGGGGAGCGAGCCCGGACAGGTGTCGGTTGAACAGGATTTCGCTGAAGACCTGGGCATCGAGCTGGGTGACGAGCTCACGTTTGACGTGGCCGGGGAGACGCTTACGGCGACGGTGACCAGTCTGCGAACAGTCCAGTGGGACTCGTTCCAGCCAAACTTCTTCATGATGTTTTCCCCAGGGACTCTGGACGTCTTTCCGCGCACTCATATCGGAAGTCTGTACGCGGATTCCTCCGACGGGCCGACCCTCCTGGAGCTCATCCAGCGGTTTCCGAGTGTGACGGTGATCGACATCGACGCCATACTCGGCCAGGTTCGGCGCGTCATGGACCAGGCGGCGATGGCCGTGCAGTACGTTTTCCTGTTCTCCGTGGTGGCCGGGGTGCTGGTGTTGCTGGCCGTGGTGGAATCGGGTCGCGACGAAAGGCTTTTCGAGAGTGCCCTGCTCAGGGCGCTGGGCGGAAGGCGCCGGCAGGTCCTCGCGGGGGCCGTACTGGAATTCTCCGTTCTGGGCGCGCTCGCGGGGCTGCTGGGGGCCGCGGGTGCCCAGGTGTGCGGCGCCGTACTGTCTTCGCGGGTTTTTGGCCTGGAGTACGTGGTGAATCCCTGGCTCTGGCTGACAGGGTTGGTAGCGGGGCTGGTCGTGGTTGGCGGCAGCGGCTATATGGCGACCCGGTCCGTGGTTTCGCACCCGCCCAACATGGTTCTCAGGCGCTTCTGACGCCCGTTTTTTTCTTGGCCATTGTTTCGCGAATGACGCCGCAGATCTCCTGGATGGTCGCCGAGCGAGGGCTTGTTCGCCGCCAGACGCCGGCTACCGTCCGGTCCGGCACCGGATTTCTCAGCGGCCGTACGACGAGGCCCGGAGTCCGGCCGAAGGGGTGTTCGGTGGCGAGTCGTGGCAGAAGGGTGACGCCAAGCCCTGAGGCCACCATCTGGCGCAGGGTCTCGAGACTGGTCGCCCGGAAGTCCTGAGGCTCGTTGATATTGATCTTCCCGCACACCTCCAGTGCCTGATCCCGAAGACAATGTCCGTCTTCCAGCAGCAGGAGGGTCTCGCCATCCAGGTCGTGAATCTTCAGGTGGGGTCGCTGACAGAGGGGGTGACCGGCAGGCAGAGCCGCCAGAAACGGCTCTGAGTACAGAGGCTGAATCTCCAGTCCGTCCTGACCCGCCGGGAGCGCCAGAACAGCCATATCCACGCGACCATTGTCGAGGGCGGCAAGAAGATCGGCGGTCTGATGTTCGACCAGATACAGGCGCAGGCGCGGTAACGCCTTGCGAAGGACAGGAGCCACCATAGGCAGCAAATAAGGGCCGACAGTGGGTATCAGGCCGATCCGGAGTTCACCGGACAGAGGGTCCTGGTAGCTCCTTGCGATCTCGCAGACCGCATCCACCTCCTGCAGCACTCTCCGGGCCCGCTCGACGATCTCCGCGCCGATATCGGTGAGCATCACGCGCCGCTGGCTCCGTTCCACGAGCCGCACTTCCAGCTGCTCTTCCAGTTTTTTGATCTGGGCGCTCAGGGTGGGCTGACTGACGTGGCAGCGCTCGGCGGCGCGGCCGAAGTGTTTCTCTTCCGCCAGGGCCACCAGGTATCCGAGGGCCCGAATGCTGATTCCGGAACTAATAGCTTTCATCTATCAGAAATATAAAAACAATTCATTGGATAAATCAATAGTGAATCCCCATCCTATAGCCCGTCTACAAACTTCAGGACCTACGGGAGAACACTCATGATCAAGATCGGAAGCACTTTTCCGCAATTCTCGTTGACTGGCGTGGTAAGCAACGACATCAACGACGCGTTCAAGACATTCGGCAGCCAGGATCTGCAGGGCCGCTGGAAGGTCGTCTTCTTCTGGCCCAAGGACTTCACTTTTGTGTGTCCCACCGAGATCGCCGCCTTCGGCGCCCTCGAGCGCGAGTTTAGTGACCGGGACGCGCAGATCCTGGGCGTCAGCACTGACTCCGAGTTCGTCCACCTGGCCTGGCGGCGGGACAAGTCGGAACTGAACGACCTTCCCTTCCCCATGCTTTCCGACGTGAAGCGTGAGCTGGCCGCCTCCCTGGGGATCCTCGACGAGGACGAGGGAGTGGCACAGCGGGCGACTTTCATCGTGGATCCGGACGATGTGGTGCGCTTCATCTACGTGACCGACCTCGATGTGGGCCGCAACCCGGAAGAAGTACTGCGGGTTCTGGATGCCCTGCAGACCGGAGAACTCTGCCCCTGTAACTGGCAGCAGGGTCAGGAAACACTCAAGGTCGCCTGAAAAGACTCGTCGTCGGCCCTTTCGGGGTCGACGACCCGTAACCACGTTTCGAAGGAGTGACACTTATGTCAGGAATCGAAGGAATCCGGGACCGAATCCCGGAGCATGCCAAAGACCTGAGCCTCAATCTGGGTTCCGTACTTACAAGCCAGGGTTCACCCGGGCTTTCCGAGTCGCAGATCAAGGGCATCGCGCTGGCAACGGCGATTGCTTCCCGCAACGCCCGTTTCGCCGCCGAGCTCGAAAGGGCTATTGCGCCCGACATGGAATCGGAGGTCGTGACCGCAGCGAGAGCCGCGGCAGCCGTCATGGGGATGAACAACGTCTACTACCGGTTCGTCCATCTGGTGGAAAATGAGGACTACGGACGCCTCCCGGCGCGTTTGCGAATGAACGTGATCCGCAATCCCGGCGTGGCAAAGGAAGACTTCGAGCTTTTCAGCCTCGCCGTGTCGGCTGTAAACGGCTGCGGCCTGTGTATCTCTTCTCACGAGAAGGTGCTCAGGTCGGCCGGCGTGACCTCCGAGGGTGTCCAGAGTGCGGCCCGGATCGCGGCAGTCGTGCATGCCGTAGCCGGCGTGCTGGAGCACGTGGACGCGATAGCAGTGCTGTCCGAGGCAGCCTGAACACGAATGCCGGTGTTCCGGGCGATATACTTCGCCCATGAATTCAGGGGCGAAGGAACGGCTTTCCGCAGGAGTCGTTGTTGTCCGGAACGCCGGCGGCCGATGGCGTTTTCTGTTGCTCAGGGCTTTCAGTCACTGGGACTTTCCGAAGGGAATCGTGGAACCGGGTGAAGACCCTTCGGCGGCGGCTGTCAGGGAAGTCAGTGAGGAGACTACCCTGCACGATCTCAGATTCGACTGGGGCTCGGAATTCATCGAAACCGGCCCCTACAGCCGCGGCAAGATCGCGCGCTATTATCTCGGGCGGACCGAGAACTCAAAGGTCAGCTTGCCGGTCAATCCCGAAATCGGGCGCGCCGAGCACTGCGAGTTCCGATGGGTAGGCGTGGACGAGGCGCTTCGCCTGACCTCGCCTCGGGTCAGGCCGGTGGTCCGCTGGGCCGCCGCGAAACTGGGAGTCAGTCTTTCGATTTCTTGACCGCCTCGTAGGCCTCCAGGGCCCTCTTCCTCGAGGCCGCCAGGTCGACAATGGGTT
>JASFOT010000093.1:0-7423 GCA_050116375.1 Gammaproteobacteria bacterium
GAGCAGATAACGAAGACGCTCTCGTATTTCCTTCAGGGGGTTGCGCATGAGTTTCGGATCGACGCAGACGCGCCGTTGACAAAGACTGGCAGGGGATTGTCGCCGATAAACTCAAACTCCACCAGCCACGTTCCGCCGCAGGACTCGGGCGCCTGAGGACAGCGGCGGGAATTGCTCATGGGGCGGCCTGAGGTTAAAGCGGAACCGAATCGCCGTTCCGCCCCGGATAGCACGGGGCGGGAGCGCTAGGCGGGCGCCCGGCAGTACCGATTGGCGCGGCGAAAAGTACCGAAATCGTTGAATCTCACGCCGGCCTCGCGCATCACCTCGTGAGCTCGGCGGGCCGTCCACTGACGGATGTAAAAGGGTTCGCCGACCACGAAGTGATGGATGGCGTGAGTGCTGCCGAAATTGAAGCAGAAAAGGTGGAAGGGCAGCAGCCACCAGCGGTTCCAGACCTGGGTTTGCTGCATGATGTTCCTGTCTTGCACGTCTCCGTAGTAGTGCATGTTGGAGCTGACGAAGTGCAGGCAGAAGCTCCTCAGCACGTTGGGCCCCACCAGCACAACCGTCAGGAAGTCGATGACCTGCATGCGGGCCAGCGTATCGCCGGACCAGGAAATGGGGTGTCCTGTGAGAGCCGCGGCCCCGTCAATCAGGTGGAAGCCCAGGAACCAGTACCACACCACGAAATGGAACCATCCCACGGGGAAATAGGCGGCCAGACCGCGACCCACTGTGCGCAGTCCCTGCCGGACATTGCCCTTGCTCAGCGCCCTGAAAATGATGGCCAGAAAGCCATCGCCGATCATCAGGAAACGTCTAAAGCTCCAGGGCTCGCCGTTGGTGATGCCGCGCTCCTCGACGTCTGTCCGGGTTCCGGAGTGCTTGTGATGATGGAGATGGATGTGGCGCCGGATCCAGGGATTGATCGTGCTGGGGCGGGTCAGCCAGCCCAGGGCCAGCATCAGGTTGTGAACCCACGGACGCCGCTTGAAATACAGGAAATGAATGAGGTCGTGTTCGAGCTCGTGGATGAAGGAGGCGAAGATCGCGATCAGCGGCACGCATATCCAGGGCGACAGCCCGCCCCGGGCATATAGCCAGGCGCAGAAACCCATGCCTGCAGCGGACATCAGCATGATTCCGAGACCGATGGCGTCCTGATGCCGTAGCCAGGGATGACGGTCGCGCAGCGCGTTACAGGCCGCGTTAACCTCAGCGCGGATGCGCGCGGTTCGCTCGGTGTCGCTCGCCGGTGTGGCCGGATTGGGATGAGAGCCTGTCATTGTGGAGCGGAAATTACCGCTGTTGCCTTGAGCCTGGTCCGAAAAGATAGCTCAAAGCGGAAACCGGCGCGAACGCCCACGTTGCCTGGAGGTCACCGCTGGCGGAACGCGGCGGCCTGATCTGCCGACGGCATCGAGCGCCGACCAGCGATTCTCCGGGACGTGTCGTTCAGGCGTAGTCGTATTCGCCGCCCCTCTTCAGGGCCTCCCGGTAGGCCGGGCGATCGTGAACTCTTTCGACAAACGCCCTGATGTTGGGCCGGTCCTTGCCTACGGCGCCGCGGGCCACGGCTGCTTCCAGTGGAAAACTCATCTGGATGTCCGCCCCTGTCAGCTTCTCGCCGGCAAACCAGGTGCTCTTGCCCAGTTCCGCCTCGATGAAGTCCAGGTGCTCGTCCAGCCGCGGCGTCACGAATTTTGCCTTGACGCCCATAGCGATAACGGCCGCGACGGGCCGCATCACCAGGGGCATGGGCGGGTGGGCGAACCGGTCGAACACAAGCTTCAGCAAGAGCATGGGCATGAGGGACCCCTCGGCGTAGTGCAGCCAGTAGGTATAGGCGAGCCTCTCGTCGCTGCCCGCCGGCGGAATCAGCCGGCCGTCACCGTAATGGCCGATGAGGTATTCAACGATGGCTCCCGATTCCGCGATAACCGTGCCCTGATCCTTGATGACCGGTGATTTGCCCAGGGGGTGGACCTTTTTGAGGCTGTCCGGACCCATCAGGGTGGCCGGGTCCCTCTCGTATCGCTTGATCCGGTACTCCAGGCCCAGCTCCTCCAGGAGCCACAGGACCCGTTGGGAGCGCGAATTCTCGAGATGATGGACGGTGATCATGGTCAGTTACCCCCGGCAGGTTTACTTCCAATGCTAGCTGATCCCCGGCCCGACGACTCGCGGGCCAGGCCACGATGGGTGGATACACCGGCAGGCGGCAGTGCCGGACATGGAGTCCGAAGAGTCAGTCCTGACGGGAAGGAGTCGCGATCAGCAACGTCAGGCCCTCCCGGCCAACCACTCTGACGACGGATCCGGGGGTGAGGTGAACGGGATGCTCATCCACCATCCTTGCGGCCCAGCTCTCACCCCTGACTGTCACCCGACCGGAATGGGCATGCTGGAATCCTGACAGTACCTCCGCTGTCTCGTCCAGATTACAGGAGGACGTTCGCCGCTCGCCTGGCCGCAACGTGACCTGGGTCGGCGTGATCACCTCCAGGGAAATGGCAAGCAAGGCATCGCCCATCGCGATACCCGTCAGCAGGTATAGCACGAGGTGATCATCGTCCACCGCGCCGAACGCCCGGAGCACACCATAGGTCAGGAGCCCGAAGAGGCAGCTCCCGCTGGCCAGCGATATCCACCAGGGTTTTGAGAATCGTTTAATCATCGCAGGATTGCAGACTCGCGAGGTTCGGAGAAATCTCGTTTGCGGTATTTAAGCGTAACTCACCCGGTTCGGCCCACATCCTGGCTGCAGCGCCGAAGACGCGCCGTGGAGCCGCAAACGCTGCCCGCAGATGGTGCCCGGACCGTGTTTTCTGGCGAAGAAGCTGTCGGCATTTGACATGTCTGCAAAAATTTAGTCTATTTTTCAATATGTTACGAAGTCACATAGGTACAGGACATCCATAACGCCAAACCTGAAAAACGGTCATAACAGGAGCACTTCGGTGCTCTTTTTTTGGTTCGCCGACAGAGATGTTCAAAGTCGCCGCCAAATCGCACGTCTGACTATCCGGATAGACGCTGCGTGTCATGATTCTGAAATCCTTCCTTAACCGAACGGTCGCATTCGAACCGTAGCGTCCCGGTTTTCTATCCACACACGACGGTGACTCCCGGGGAGGGGAATTCATGGGACCCAGAACGAGTATCTACGCGATTGCCGCGACGGCAATGATCGCGCTGAGCGGCTGTGACGGAGACGACGGTGATGACGGCGCACCCGGGCCGGCCGGTCCTGAAGGTCCTCCGGGCTCCTCGGGTGTTACATCCGTTTCCCTGGAACTCCTCGGCCGCTATGAATCCGGGATTTTCGACGAAGGCGCATCGGAGATCGTGTCCTACGATGCCGACACCCTGCAGATTTTCCAGGTCAATGCCAATTCGGGCCAGGTGGACGTGCTGGATATCTCCTCGCCTGCGAATCCGACCCTGGTCGGCTCCATCGACGTGGCCGCGGAGGTCGCCGCCAACAGCACGATCACGACCGTTCTCGGCGGCGTGAACAGCGTGTATGTGGAGAACGGGGTGCTGGCCGTGGCCATCGAGGCCGACGCCGGTGACGAGCGAGGCGCCGCGGTTTTCTTCCAGACCTCCGACCAGAGTTTCCTGGCCGCCTACGAGGTGGGTTTCCTGCCGGACAGCATCGCGCTGAGTCCGGACGGCAACACGGCCGTGGTCGCCAACGAGGGCGAGCCCCTGGATGATTATTCCGTGGACCCCGTAGGATCGATTAGCGTGATCGATATTTCGGGTGGCGTCGCGGCGGCGACGGTCACCGACCTGGGCTTCGAGGACTTCAACGACGGCGGACCCCGGGCCGGTGAACTGGATCCGACGATTCGCATCTTCGGCGTCAAGTCCGACGGAACTCCCTCAAGCGTGGCCGAGGATATCGAACCGGAATACGTCGCCATCTCGCCGGATTCTTCCACGGCCTATGTGTCGCTGCAGGAGAACAATGGTGTCGCCGTGGTTGACCTGACCACGCCGGCCATCGAGACCATCTGGCCGTTGGGTTACAAGGACCACAGCCTCCTCGGAAACGAACTGGACCCCAGCGATCGGGACGGCGGAGTGAACATTCAGAACTGGCCGCTGCTGGGGCTGCTCCTGCCCGACACAATCGCTGCCTATGATTTTCAGGGCCAGACCCTGATCGTCACGGCCAACGAAGGCGACACCCGGGATTACGACGGCTTTTCGGAGGAGGCCCGGATCGGGGATCTTACGCTGGACCCGGTCGCGTTTCCCGACGCGGCGTTCCTGCAGGCCGACGAGAACCTGGGCCGGCTGCTCACCACCGTCACCCTAGGCGATGACGACGGGGACGGCGACTATGATCGCCTGTTCTCCATCGGTGGTCGGTCATTCTCCATCTACACGGCCGACGGTCGCCGCCTTTACGACAGCGGAAGCTCCATAGAGCTGGTGACGGCCAATCGGGGTGGTGTCAGCTTCAATGCCGACAATGACGACAACGAGCCGGATACCCGCAGTGATGCCAAGGGTCCGGAAACGGAGGCTATTGCCGTCGCGGAAATCGATGGCGCAACCTTTGTGTTCACGGGTAACGAACGGGTGGGCGGAATTGTCGTGTACAACATCTCCAATCCGGAGAGCCCGCGTTTCGTGACTTTTCGGATCGACAGGGATTTCACCGAGGATCCCAGCCTGGGTGACACCAACGGCGACGGCATCGACGAATCGAACCCGGCGGCAGGCGACCTGGGGCCGGAAAGCATTATCGTAATTTCGGCAGACGACAGCCCGGACGGCACGCCGCTCCTGGTGGTTGGCAACGAGGTGAGCGGCACGACCACCATCTATCGTCTCAGCACCTTCTCGGAGTAATCGAAAAGGTCGGATCTGCCAGGGACGGCGGATCCGGACTTCGCGGCTGGATTAGCGCCGCAGGATCGCCCACCATCGGGCCACGTTGAGCAAACTCATCAGCGAGGCGGCCACGTAGGTGAACGCAGCCGCCGTCAGCAGTCGCCGTGCGTGAGGCGCATCCCCCGGGTGCAGGATCTCGCCCTTTTCCAGCATCGGCATGGCGCGGGTGAAGCTGGCGTCCAGTTCCGTGGGCAGCGTCACCAGGTGCACCAGCGCCGCCGTTCCCAGGCTGGCCATGCCGCCGAGGAACATCAGGATCCCGGCCGACGGCGCCCGGGTGACCATGCCGATGAAAGGCGAGGCCATTAACACCGCAGCACCCAGTCGCTCCACGTTTCGGGTCGCGCCCACCAGACGGGTCCGCAGTTTCAACGGGCCGTACCCCTGGTGATCCTGCAGGGCGTGCCCGACCTCGTGGGCGGCCACGGTGATGGCGGTCAGGGAGCGACCGTCGAACTTGTCGGGCGTGAGGCGCACAGCCTTGTCGTTCGGGTCGTAGTGATCACCCGTCTCGGTGCGCTCCACCTTGACGTGCTTCAGCTCGAAGGCGTTCAGCAGCTGGCGGGCGAGCTGGGCGCCGGTCTCCCGATAGCGGTCCCCCGGTGCGCTGTACTTCTGCATGACCCGCTTGACCCACAAACCGGGGCCAAAGACAACGGCGAGCAGGATCAGTGTCAGGATGATGATATGCATGACTTATCAGGTATTCGACAGCGGACCGGCGAAAGGTTGCAGCCTGAGTGCTGCCAGTGCGTTCTGCCCGTACCTTGGGCCATGACGGGGGCGATGTCCATCGCCGCCTGGGATCGACCGCAGGTGACGACAAAAGGCGTGTCGCTATCCGGCACCCGCGCATAGATCATTGCTCGCGCTTATACTTTCCGGGACGCAGGGGGAGGGTCGATGGCGTCGGAGAGAACAGGCCCCGATTCGGGCGCGAGAGCAATTGTCCGCGAGTTGCGGCGTCGCCGTGTGTTCCGCACCGCAGGGCTCTATGTCGTGGGCGCCTGGCTCGTCATGCAGGCGGCCGACGTATTCTTCCCGGGCTGGGGTCTGCCCGACGCCGCCATCAACGTGCTCCTGGTCGCCGCGATTCTGTGCTTCCCCCTGGCGCTGATATTCGGCTGGTTCTTCGACATTACCACTCACGGGATCGTGCGCACGCCCGGCCTGGCCGCGGCCGGCGGAACTGATAGGCTGCCTCTGCAGCGCACTGACTATGCGGTGCTCGCGGCGCTCGCTCTGATGGGGACGGTGATCATCTACGATGCCGCGCGCGAGATCATGGAGACCCCCCGCCTGGTCGAGACCGGCGTCGAGGAGGCTGACTACATCGCGCCCGAGGACAGGCCCGAGAATTCGATTGCCGTCCTTCCGTTTGCCAATATCAGCGAGGATCCGGCCAACGAATTCTTCTGTGACGGCATCTCGGAGGAGATCCTCAACAAGCTGAGCGGGATTGACGAACTTTTCGTGATGGCGCGGACGTCTTCATTCTCGTTCAAGGGAAGCGAAATCGGCATCAGGAAGATCAGCGGCCTGCTCGGCGTGCGTTACCTGCTGCAGGGGAGCGTGCGCAAGCATGGCACTCAGCTCAGGATATCGGCCCAGCTCGTGGACGAGCATGGCGCGCAGCGATGGAGCCAGACCTTCGATCGCTCCATGGACAATGTCTTCCAGATCCAGTCCGAGATCGCCGAGCTCGTTTCCGAGACGATTTTGCCGAAGATCACCGCGCGCCCAACGCCGGGCTTCGAGCCCGGCACGGAGGCCTACGGCCACTTCCTTGCCGGACGGGAGCTCCTTCGCCTTCGAGACATCGACGGTGCCGGCGAGGAACTGCAGAAGGCCGTCGAACTCGAGCCCGGATATGCCGAGGCCCACGCGGAGCTGGCGATTTCCAATCTGATCGGCTTTCCGAGCGACTCGAAGCTCGACGCAGCGAATGCCGCCATCGACATGGCGCTTGCATTGCGACCCGGGCTGCCGCGGGCGCTTGCGGCCCGCGGGCTCTACCTGCAGCAGAAACGCGACCCCGACTGGGCCGGTGCAGAGGAGGTGCTGCGGCAGGCCCTGAAAGCGGATCCGAACATGGTGGACGCGATGAACTGGCTCGCGAATCCTCTCAGCATGCTGGGAAGGGGGGCAGAGAGCGATGCCATCATGATGCGCGCCTATGAAATCGATCCCTTGAATCCGACCATCGCCGGTAACGTGGCGATGAGGCTGGCCCGCCGCGGAGAAGTGGATCCCGCCGAGCAGATGCTACTGCGTCTGACGGAATTGCCCAGGCCGAGCTACAGGTCGTTCTTGATGTTGCAAAGTCTGTACGTCGATACCGGCCAGTTCACGAAGATGAACCGCCTCGCGAAGCGCACAACGCTCAGCGGACAAGGGATCTACTTCGGCCTTCAGCTCAACTACGCGTTGCTCGGCCGCTGGCAGAAGGCCGAGGAGTGGAATCGCTTGAGGAACCGCGACTTCCCCGATCATTGGTTCGCCGGTTTCAATC
>JASFOT010000094.1:0-7378 GCA_050116375.1 Gammaproteobacteria bacterium
ACCGCAGTGAGGTAATGGAGCGCCAAATATAGGAGTGGCTATCAAGAAGATCCGAGTAGCCTGCGGAAATAACGAAGGAGTAATGAGGGAGAATGAGAATGAGATTGCAAAGACTGACGATGACTGTCTTGGCGGGCTGCTGCCTTTTAGTGGCACCGATTGGCGTAGCCATAGCGAGCTGTGGCGACGGCCTGCTGCTGGATGAAACATTTGATGGAGACCTGCGCGTCACAAGTGAAGACTTCGATTGCTCCATTATTGGAAGCACCATCGCGGGTGACCTCATCGTCACCAACGTCAATAATGTGCTGCTACTAAACAACACTGTTGGCGGCAGGATCCGGGTGGAAGGGAATGCGAAGACCGGCACCGCGAACGTCGCTTTCAATACAGTGCTGGGCGGGAATCTCTATGTCGGGGACATGGCGGACGTTAAGGTCATCGAAAATGAGACTCTGACCGGTAGTATCCGTGTCATTGCCAATATCAGTGCGTTCGTCGAGAAGAATATTTCAGGGGGAAATATCCGATGCAGGACCAATACGGAGGTTAAGGCCTTTTTCAATTTCGCGAAGGGTTCCGTGTCGGGCCAATGTGCACCTGCTAGTCCATGAGAGTTATGGACGGCTGATCGTGCAGAGCCGCAACGCGGCCGGCGATCCGCCGCAGAGGGGTTACTTCTTGGCACTGCAATGCCATTTACGCTCCGCGTCCCAACTCGTATGATCGTATGAGATGAGTTCAGTCAGGCTGCACAGGGTAGCCGTCCTCAGCCCATTCGCGAGTTATCTTTCCGGTTTGGGCGGCGCCGTTGAGCGCGGGTTCCGTGAAGCCCGCCTGCCGGTCAGCGCACTCGAAAATATCAACAACTACGTCCCTTCGCTGAGATTCTACGAATTCGTCGCGAACATGGCGCAGCGGGAGGGTATCGAAGACCTCGGCTTTCGCGTGGGCGAGAAATACGGCGCCAACTGCGTAGATCCCCGCATGACAAGGCTGCTTCGGCAGTCGCAGACACTGTTCCGCGGATTGCGCAAAGCGAGCGATCTGACCAACAGGACCATATCGAGGTGCCGTATGGGGTTGGCGCGATCCGCTGACGACGGTCTGACCTATCTTTTTCACAAGCCCGGATGCCGGTACGCGAACGTGGCCAGCGATCAGATCGCCTGGTTCGGACTTATGACCATGATCGGAATGGTGCGCGTTTACGCCGGCCCCGATTGGCGGCCTACAAAGATCGGCGTGATGTCACGACGCAGGCCTTCAGACTACATATTCGATCAGTTGCCGAACACGCGCATCGAGCTTTCTCGGCCTTGGTCGTACGTTGCGATGTCTAAAGAGACAATCAGCTTAGTACCACGCACCACGGGAGCCCCGGAAAACGGCCAGGTCCTGGTGAATCTTGATCCGGTCGACAAGTCCCTGATCGGTTCGCTCAAGCAGGCGCTGGGCGCCTATATCGGCGACAGTATCTCGATTCAGATGGCCGCCGAGATCTGCAACACGAGCAGCCGGACTCTACAGCGCCAGCTCACGAGGCGTGGGGTAACCTTCAGAAGAGTTCTTGACGAGGTGCGTTTTGACGTAGCTCGGGGGATGCTGGCTGATTCAGATGCCGCGATCTCGGATATCAGCGCGCGGCTGGGTTACACGAATGCCACGAACTTCACCCGGTCATTCCGCCGTTTCTGGGGCGTCAGCCCCACAGAGTTCCGCAGGATTAATGCCCCCAGACCAGCGATTCAGTAGCGGGGCGACTTTCGACGCGGCGTAGCGGGGGTCTCAAAGCCTCCTCGGCACCATATCCTGTAACACCAATCAGATCAATAAGTTACCAAGAACTTGAGTGGTCTGGTGCTACGTCATTGTGCTACAGGCGGGGCCTGCCGTTGTAATCATTTCGCGCCATCCGCGGCTGAAAGCCTTGATAAAAGGGGCGGCAAGGCCACGCTCTTTGGTGAAGAGACTTTACTCCGCCGGGCACGGAGGCGTTACCGCCGCCCTGGAAAAGCTGAGAGGCGAGCTGACTCTTACAGGTGAAGCACTGGGGTGATGTGCGGGCCCAGACTGACAGGTAGTTCGGTATCAGGCTCGCATCAACGTCGGAAAGAGGGGCATGGGTAGGCTCTCCAGCTTGAGATACATTCCAGGGCGCTGCTCCGATCCGTTTCAATAACGAGCGGAATCTCTTCCCGTACACCCATCTGAGGAGTAGACATGAAACGTCGAGAGTTCTGCAAAGGTATTGCACTGGTGCCGGCATCCGGGACACTGCTGTCCTTCCCGGATCTTGCCGAGGCGTTCACACCGGCGAGTACTGCGCCCGCCCCAGGAGCCCAGGGTGTCGGATCCGGCCCGGGCGCCGTTCCCGAGTTCGCCGAGCACATGCTGACGACCGACATGAACGGCCTGGGCCCCGACGGGAAGCCCACGGGCAAGACAGCAACTTTCACGGGTGCGTCGAAGGCCGGTGCGACGGTCGAAAGCGCAGGATCGAAGATGAAGCTTACCCCTGACGAGCAGGCCATCCTGGACGGCAAGGAAGGCCCGGAGAAGGCCAAGCTCATGAAGATCCTGGTGAGATTCGGCGAGACCTTCGGCGCGACGAAGCTGGTCGATCTCGGCGGTGCGCCCCACAGTAATCTGTTCATCGGTGCACCCTACCTGGGATCCCTGATCGACATGCTGGACCAATGCGCCCAGGCGGGGCTCAAGTCCTATGCCACCTACACAGTAAACCCTCGACCCTACGACGTGTACAACGTCCAGAACAATCCAAAAGACATGGAGATGATCTACCAGGGTTATCCGCTGCAGATGAAGCTGGACTATGTGCACTCCAAGCTTGGCGCGCCGGACCTCAACTACCGCTCCTGTGCATGCTATATCGACGATGTTGGCAATGCGCCCGAGCCGGGGACCTACGTCGCCTGGTGCGAGTCCTCGGCCGTCAACTATGGCAACTCGGTCCTTGGTATTCGCACCAATCGCTACGGCGCCGGCATGGAAATGATCTGCGCCATGCTCGGTAAGGCGCCGCTGTTCGGCCTGATGACAGACGAGGGCCGCCAGGCCAAATGGCTTATCGATGTCAAAACGACAAACGAGCCGGACTGGGGTGTGCTCGGCACAGCGATCGGCCGCAAGTGCGTTGAGGACATTCCCTATGTGGCGGGCGTCGCCAAGTACTTCGAGGGCGGCAAGGTGACCAATGACAACTGGCACAAGCTGAAATACATGGGCAGCGCCACTGCCGCTGCCGGCGCTGTTGGCCTGTACCACGTCGAAGGCGTGACGCCGGAGCCAAAGGAAAAGGGCCGAAAGCTGCTGGAGAAAGGCTACAAAACGTATGTCTACGATGACAAAGAGCAGCAACGGATCATCGACACCTTCGAGAACCTGTGGCCGGATAAGAACGCCGACCCGACCGCCGCCTTCATCGGCTGCCCGCACTGCAACTACGAGGAGTCCGTGCGCTGGGCAAGGATGATCACAGCCGCGCTCGACAAGGCCGGTCAGGAGAAGACGGCCATTCCTGTCTATATCTTCATGCCCACCGTGGTGCGCACCCGGATCCTGATGGAAGAGCCTGAACTCGCCGGCAAGGCGAAGGCGGCCGGCGTTTCCTACACGAACATGTGCGCCGTGGTCTATTCCGGGATGAAGGGCTTTTCGGAGCGGGTGCGTGGTGTCACGAACTCCGCCAAGAACCGGAACTACTCGTCGATCCGGTATTTCCCCGACCAGAAGCTCGTGGACATTATGCTGACCGGCAAGGTCTAGACCCGAACCTAATGCTGGTTGACCAGTGCCGGGAGACGCCTGGTCAGCCCATCGGAGACTGACTGGAGACCAAGACATGGCAACCACTTTCAAGGGACGCCCCGTGATACCCGGAAACCTCGAAGGCGAGGCACTCGTCTCGAAGCAGCCCTTCAATACCACCGCCTCTTACTTCACGAACATGTTCGCAGGGAACACGGAGAACGCGCCCTGCACAGATGCCAATAACGAAGAGCTGTACGAGAAGGACCTGAAGGGCGCGATCATCTGCACGCCCCAGACCGTCGGCTCGACCATGGGCGCTGGCGCGATCATGGGGATGAATCTGCTCGGCGTCGGGTTCAAGGCGATGCTGTTCTCGTCCCACGTCGACAGCATCGCGGCGGGAGGCCTGATCATGGATGACATCTGGAACGGCCGTACGGTGATCACCATCGACCTGCTCGGCGACGAGTTCATGAACACCGTCAAGACAGGAGACAGGATAAAGATCAGCGAGGACGGGACCGTCGTCGTCGGCTAGGAGGACACTCGCATGAAGAGAAGAGATTTCGGCAAGGCGATAGTGGCCTCCGCCGCCACGCTCGCGGCGGGACGCGCATTAGCCGGGCCGGCAACGTCCGGAATGCGCAGCAACTTCGCTTTCAAGAAGGAAGACACGCCGGTAATCCTCGAGGTCGCCATTAACGGCGGAACCACAAAGAAGATCAACCCCACCGCGCCGGAGACACCTGCCGAGATCTCGGCAGAGATCATCAAGTGCCTGGATGCGGGGGCCACCATCGTTCACGCGCATTCCAACCAGCCGAGCTCGGACGTCGATGCCGCCGCCCAGGCCTACATCGACGCTTTCAGGCCGGTGCGTGAGAAACACCCACACGGGATCATCTACCCGACGGCGAATTTCGACCCGAAGGTCTACCACGAGAATCGCACCGTCTGGCCTTCGGAAATCCAGAGCGGTCACTACCGCCCGATCGCCGAGGCGGGCCTCGCCAACATGATCCTGCTCGACACCGGGGTCGTCCCGATCGCAGCCTTCGACGAGCAGGGCATGATGCACGACGAGGGATTCTGGTGGTACGGCTTCTGGCCGAACGATAACAAGCTCGTTATCGACACCTGCAACGAGCTCGGCTGTGGCGCGTCGATCTCGGTGTTCGAGCCGGGATGGATGAAGAACGTCGTCGCGATGGCGCACGCCGGCACGCTGCCGCGGGGCTCGAAGCTCAACATCTACTTCGCCGACTACCGCTATTCCGGCATGGCCCCCCCGATCCCCGAGGCGTTGCAGCTCTACCTGCACATGATCGAGGGTCTGGACCTGAAATGGTCTGTCGGCCTGATCGGCAACGACATCATGGAGACACCGCTGGCTCAGATGGCGCTCGAGCGCGGCGGTAGCTTCCGTGTCGGGCTCGAGGACTGGGGCAAGGGTCCGAGCAACCTCGAGCAACTCGAGAGGGCCAAGGCGATGATCAACAAGGTGGGACGGCCCATCGTGAGCGGCGCCGAGGCGATCGAGTATCTCGATATCCCGTTTCCCTCGACGCGACCCAAGGGATAGCACTCGCTCCGAATGACGAATTCGACGGCTGTAAGGGCCGTCACTGACAGAATCAGAGGACAGGAATCATGACTTCACATATCGAAGACCGCGATACCCAGGGTATGGATCGCCGCCAATTCCTCCGCGCCGGCGCTGCCGGAATTGCAGTTGCCGGCGCCGCCTCGGCGGGTCTCGCGACGAATGCGGCATCGGCTAAGACAATCGTGCCCGGCGATCCGCTCAAGACAAACGCGACCAATGGTGGCAAGCGGGTCATCATCATTAACGACGCGCTGCTCCAGATCGGTCCCCCCCTGGCGCGTAATTTCGCGAAGAAGGGCTACAACCTCGTCATCGCGCAGCCTGCCGAAGGGCTCGTCGATGAATGCGAGGGCCACGGGGCCAAGGTCGTCGTAGTGCCCGGCATTGAACAGCATGGTCCGAACGATGAGAGACGGCCTGACTCCACCCAGAAGCTGGTCGATGCGGCGATGGCTGAATTCGGCGGCTTCGACTCGGCGTACATCCGGACAGCGCAACACATGCCCGGCGATATCTTCAAGATAAACGCCAAGGACATGCAGCTACTCTACGAGGGCAACTTCCTCGCGGTGGTCTATGCGCTGCAGGCGCTGATGCCACCTCTGATGGAGAAGGGCGCTGGCCAGATCGTCATCCTGACCAGCGCCTCCAGCGAGCAGGCGCTCAGCGACTTTGCAGGCTATTCCGCGATGCGTGCCGCTGCGAACACGTTGATCCAGTGCGCCGCCATGACGGCAGCGCCAAAGGGCGTGTGCGTGAACGCATTCGGCACCAACTTCCTCAATTATCCCGATGCGGTGAACAGTTATGGAGGACCGGAAAAGATGGCGGCAGTCGCGAGTAATATCCCGGTCGGTCGCTTCGGTGAGCCCGAGGAGATGGCGCATTTCGCGATGGCTCTTCTTGACGGGTACAACATGTTCACAACCGGCCAGAGCTTCATGGTCGCCGGCGGCTATAACGTCAAGGTCGATTCGATCGCATCGCTTGTTGGCGGATAGGGTTTCAAGAGGTGACTCTGGATCGTGGTTATCCACCAGCCGGACCATCATGGTCGCTGGCGGGTACAACCACAAGATGGACAACCTCAAGTTCACCTGATCATGGAGGCCTCCCAGACTCAAAGCGCCCGGTTATGCCGCTCTTGGACGTGACTAGGCGGACACAGGGGGGATGAATGGAGGAAGGAGCGAGCGATTTCGGACCGCCGAATTATCCTCGAATATGTGGAAAGTAATGCTCCGGCGGCATCTCATACGGTCGGTATCGTTGGCAATTCTGGTGGCGACCCAACCCGCCTTTGCGGAGTCGAAAACCGAGGCATCTCCGGCGGCCTGGGCGGGCGAAGGGGACAAGCCAACGGAGCCTGCGAGCCTTGTTCCTCTGGCGGAAAAGCGTACAGAGCAGAAGGACTCCCTGCTCCCGGTGGCGCCTCTGGGATGGTTGCACGACCACACCGGCAAGGCCAAGAAGAGTCTTTATGGCGCCACAAATCTCGACCTGGCCGCCATATTCGCCCATGTCTTCCAAGGCGTCAGCGACTCCATTGACGGTGAGGACGACACCGGGATGGCAACAACCATGGACTTTGCCGGGGTGTGGGACCTGTTCCACAAGGGCAGGCCCACCCAGGCGCAGGCCATCTTCCACGTACAGTCGCGCTGGGACTATTCGACCACGGGCCCCGAGGACCTCGGTGCCGTTAGCGTCGGGAGCATTATCGGGACGGCCGACACCTTCTCGGAATATTCCCAGAGCTTCGTCATGCGGAATTTTTACTGGCGGCAGGGAGCGCCCGAGACAGGCTGGGTTTACCGGCTGGGCAAGATCACTCCGGATGCTCTGATTTCCTCCTCGCCGTACCTCGACTCCCAGACCACGTTTCTTCCGAGTGGCGGCACTGGACCGTTTGCAGTTGCCCTGCCGGATTCCGGATTCGGCGCTGTCGGTGCGTTGTATTTGGGTGATCGCACCGCCGTGGTCGGGCTCGTTTCGGAT
>JASFOT010000095.1:0-7292 GCA_050116375.1 Gammaproteobacteria bacterium
ATTCCTCCATACTGGAAAGATGGGATCAACACGAAACCGAAGCTGCTGAACGGATATTCAAGGCCGGTGTAATCCTCGAGCCACTGCAGCGATGTGGCATGAAGCCCGAATATGGCGTCGAGATTTCGCTCCAGCTTCTCCCGGTCTGTTTCCCGGTGGAGCAGCTCCATCCGGCGCCCGTTGATTTCCCTGCGGATCGACTCGAACTCACCGGCGGCGAAGGCGAAAAGATAGGTCGGCAGCGGATCGCTCTCGGCAAAAATCAGCCGATCCCGATCTCCCGCAAACGCTGAATCCCTGGCAGCACTTCGTTGCTCCAGGGGGGCATTCGCAATCGCATTCCAGCGCCGGGGGATGATCAGGTCCCAGGTGATACGGCTCTTGAGGTCGGGCTGGTCAAAAACTGGCAGACTGAAGTGCGCCCGGTCCGGAACGAAAAGCGTGTATAAAAAACCCGGATTCCGATTGAGCGCCTCGTCGCCGGCGGTAATGCCCAGGGTCACTCGATTGCGGCCCTCCGGCAACAGATCACGTGCGCGGACGAGGATATGATCCGCCTGGAACTCGGGCGTGACTTCGACCCCGTTGGCCTTGATCCAGTCCACCCTCTCCGCCGGGTTCCTGAAATCCAGCACCAGATCCCGGCCGGAAGCGTCACTCCATAGGAAATCGATCCGCGCGGTGCCACTGATTTTCCGATCCACGCTCTCGGGAATATCCAGCTGAATCCGGTAGCGGATCTCGGACAGGGTTGCCTTGCGTAATTGGGCCAGCTCAACAGAAACGCCGGGATCACTTACCGCCACGGTTGGGCCCCGGCCACAGCTTGCGAGCAGCATTGCGAGAATCCAGGCTGCCAATGGGGCGAGCCCGAAGAGACCCTTTTCGCCTCTGGCGGAATCCCAGAACCCACCAGGAATTCCCGAGACAAGTACTGCCAACGGTTTGATTGCGCATCCACGACTCACTTCGTCCCCTCTCCCGCGCCCCCGGTGTCTCCGTGCTTCAGCGGACGTTCACCCTGCCGCAACCGCCCGAATTCCTGTCGCAAGTATGACTCTTTTCGTCCTGTTGCCACGATCGGAAACAGAACTATTCCGCCCCAAAACGAACTAAATTTAACAAGGCTTTTGTTCGCGGCTCCATCGCCGATTCGGAGCTGTACATAAAAACTACAAGAGGAGCGTTTCCCGTCGGACAGCCAATGCGGGTTCAAAAACACCTTATCGGACCGGTTTTGCTTGTCCTCGCCGCGTCCGCCGCGGCTGAAAAGGGCGCAATGCCACTGGGTCAGGCGATGAAAGCATCATCCGGACCCGCCTTCGAGGTTCGTGCCGGAGAAATCCGAACCAAAGTTCAGTCAGAGGACGCTGCTGGCCTCGCGAACCTTATGGCCAGTTTCAAATCGGATGTGACCATCGATCCGCCGACGCGGGAACGGGTACTTTACGAGAGTCTCCGGGCGGCCGCTCTGCTACGTCCGGATGACCGCCTCCGACAATTGGTCGAAGGGCTGACCCGCTATCGGAGCGAAACCCTGATTTGGACTGATGACCACGGGCATCGCGAGTACCGGCCGTTATTCGATATTGCCGTGACCGCGAGATACGTGAACCGGGTCTGGTCCGAAAACGAGGCACGCGAACAGGCTGCCCGGGCCATCCGGAACCAGCAGCCGAACGTGATCTCGCAATACCCGACAATTTCTGCTGACCAGCAGCGCGGGGTAATCGAGGCATTTCGGGATGCGCCCCGGTCAGAGCTACAGCCCTATCGAGCGGCACTGCTGGGCGCCCTGGCCGATGGCATGCCCGTGCACGATCTAGCCGCGATCGTGGCCTCGAAGACGACGGATTCAGAACTGCTGTCCGGGGTGCTTTTGTCTGGCCCGGCAGAGCTTGGTCTGCAGTCCCTCCGGGTGATCGAAGGAGCGCAATGGGCCGGACAGAGGCTCCCGCTGTTGTCGTTGGCAGCGGAACGACCGGAATTACAATCGGCGGCGATGCTCACTATCGGTCGTCTTGCAGCAACCGATCCTTCAGCAAAAGAGATTCTGTTTTCCTTCCTCGGTACGCCAGGGGGATCCAGCGCTGCCGTCGCTTTGGCACAGCTTGCCCAGCCTGACGTGATCTCTCGACTGAGCCTTATCCTGCAGCGCAGTTCCCATGAGCAGACACGCAGACATGCCCTGCTGGGCCTGCGGATGATCGATTCGCCGGCGGCGAGGGACGCGTTGTCGGCTTTCGCCCGTCAGCCGTCGGCTCCCGCGGAGCTGGTAAGCGAGATTCCGGCATGGCTCCGGTATTGACCATGCGGGGACTGGTTCTCGCGAGTCTGCTGGGTCTTCCCGTCCTGGGCCACGGCAACTGCGTATTCAACAGTTTCGGAGATATCGTGAACGCGAATGATCCCGGCTGCCGGGACATACAGCTGCGCTACACCCGCAACGACGATACCGGCAACAACATCGCGCTGGGATATGACGTTCCCCTCCCTGTCGAATCGCTGACGGCCATCGACGGATACAGGAGTTACCAGAGCCTTCACGCGCAGCATCAGGCTCTGGATGTTCTCTCTCCCGGGGTGGAAGGAATTGTTGTCGGACAGACGGTCGCAGGCCGGGATATCTGGGCTTATCGCGTTGGCGATCCGGACAGTCAAACCGGCGACGGTGGAACGGAGCCTGCGGCGCTGATCAACGGAACGATCCATGCGCGGGAATGGCAGGCGCCGGAAGCCGTCACGGAGCTTTTCGAACAGCTCACGGAGATCTCCGCCGACGGTGGCTTTGGCCGGTACCTCTACGAGAACGTCAATGTTGTCATCCTGCCTGTCCTGAACGTGGACGGTTTCCTGCAGACCCAGAGGTTTCCCGATCGATCGACCGCCAGCGAGCTGCAGCCCCGCGACGGGCGAATGCGGCGGAAAAACTTGAGGCATTCTTCAAGCGGAAGCGCTGTCGACGAGGACCTGGATCAGACCGCGGACAATTTCCTGGGCGTCGACCTGAATCGAAACAATCCCGACGGCTTCGGGCAGAACGGCGGTTCCAGCAGCGGAACGACAAGTATCGTGTACCGGGGAACGCGACCTCAGTCCGAACCCGAGATTGCCGCCCTCCTGGAGGCTGCGAAACTGGGACCCGAGAGCCGTCTGCGCCTGTATACCGACACCCATTCGTTCTCGCAGATTTTTATCACGCCGATAACCGGCGCCTCGCGGCAGGACCGGATCACCCGTTCTCTTGTCGGCACCATGCAAACGGTGCTGGGCGGCAAGTACCGTTACGGCCAGAGCACTGACTTCATCGGGCTCACCTCCGAGTACTTCGCCAACGAACTCATGATTCCGGCCTGGACCCTTGAGATCGAACCCCTGACACCTAGCGTCTACGGGACCGATCATGGCCATAGCGGATTCATCCTGCCCAACGCCGAAGTGGCGCGAATGCGGGACGAGGTGGCCGCCATGCTGCTGGCGGCGCTTTATGCCCAGGCCGACAAACCGACATTGCTTGCCGCCCGCATCAGAGATGCCGAATCGGGAGAGATTCGATATGAGGCTTCATGGGGCGAAGCCGAGACGGGACGGCAGCTAACCGTCAGTCGCAACCAGGCAATCCTTCCCGGACGCGCCTACAGGCTCTGGCTCGGCTTCAACAAGCCGATGCGATGGCGCAACCAGGCCGGCGCGCTGGCGGATTTTCGTCAGCTTGCAGCCCCCGGAATGCCGGAAATCGGCATCCAGTTCCCGCAGCTTCCGGCCGACGAGGACATATCGATTCCGGCACCGTCCACAGCCTGGAAACAGGCAAACGGACCCGATGGCGTGCTGCGGTACCGGGACGATGCCCTCGAGGTCACCTTTACAGTCCCCGCGTCGTTTTCAACTGCAACGCCGACGCCGATGGTGATCGCCGTCGATACGACAGACATCACCCGCTCCAGGCTGGACGCCGACCCAAGCACGCGGGTTGCCTGGAATAATGGTCACTGGTCGGGTTACGAAGATGAGACCGGCGCCGCCGGAGACCAGGGAGGTACAGACTGTCATTTCCAGTCTTTTGTTGCGATGGACGCTGCCGCCGCGCCTCCGGCGCCCGCAGATGGGTGCAGGACAGCCGCCGCGCCGATACCGCCAACACCGGTGCCTGACGACTCCGGGGGGGGTGGTGGCGGCGCCGTTCTCTGGCTGCTGCTGTGCCTGATTCCCGCCAGCGTGGCGAGACGGCGGGGCTGGTGGCACCGTTGACGGGCCGCTAACCTTGCCGCCCATGAACGCGGACAGAATTGAGGCGCAGCCCGCTCATCTCCTGCGCAGGGCGGGAGCCCTGTTATACGACCTGCTCCTGAATGCTGCTCTGTGGATGCTGACCGGGTTTGCCGTCCTGGCGTTCCGGGGCGGTGACGCAATCCCGACCGGCACGATCTGGTTCCAGTGCCTCCTGTTCGGCGTCACGGCCTGTTTTTTTGTCGGATTCTGGGTGCGAGGCGGCCAGACCCTGGGAATGATGGCCTGGCGGATCAAACTCGTCGCCCGGACGGGCGGACCTGTCGACCTGCCCACGTCTGTCCGGCGCTTCCTGGTGGCGTGTATTTCCTTTCTGTGCCTCGGACTCGGGTTTCTCTGGGCCCTCGTCGATCCGAAACGGCTGACCTGGCACGACCGGATATCCGGCACACGGATCATTCTTTTGCCGAAGCGTTCCTAGCTGACCCGCGCCAGACCGATCCCGATGGCAAGGGTCAGCAGGCCCACCGGGATCCATGCCGCCGCCACCGGCGGCATGCCGTAGACGGTGGCGCTGTCCGCCAGCGCCCCGCCGGCCAGGAAAAACAGGACACCGACCAGCACACCGATCAACAGACGGACCCCCTGGCTGCCGCTCCGGAGAGTGCCGAAAACGAAGGGAACGGCCAGTACGGCCATCAGGGCCACCGCGGCCACGGTGGCAAGACGTGACCAGAAAGCCAGCTCGTAACGGACCGACTGCAGATCATTGTCTTCGAGATAGCGCGCGTACTCGAGCAGGCTACGCGCTCCCATGGATTCCGGCTCGATGACCGAACTCTTGAGCAGATCCGCCGCCAGTTCTGTCTCGATTCTTCGCTGGCCCACATTTTCGACTGCGGCCACATCGCCTTCCACGCGGGTTGTCACGTAATCCCGGAGAAGCAGGCCGTCCTGGCCGTCAAGTTCACCGACCGGCGCCTTGCCCACGGCAAGCAGTCTCCCATCGGGCTCGAACTCGTAGGTATAGACCCCCGACAGCCGGCTCTCGCCCTGCACCTGAAGGATATTGACGATTCGGGGACCATCGCGGAACCAGGCGCCCGCCAGTCGGCTGATCGAATTTTCTTCCTGCTCCAGTTCCGCCTTGTAGGTCTGCGCAAAGCGCTCCGCTGGCGGAACCACGAATTCGCCGATCAGCGCCGCGATGCCCGCCAGGATCATGCCGGCCAGCAACGTCGCCCACACCAGCCGGATCAGACTCACACCGGCCGCCCGAATGGCGATAAGCTCACTGTGATTCGCCAAGGCACCGAGCCCGAACATGGATCCCATGAGCACGGCCATGGGGAACATTTCGAAGGCATGGCGCGGCCACAGAAAGAGCACCATGAAGAATGCGTCTGTAGTTCCGAAGCGGCCGACGCCCACGTCCTCAAGCTGATCCACGAGATTGATGAATCCGGCCAGGGCGAGGAGCGCGAGCATCACCATGATGCTGCTCCGGGCTATAACCCTCAGCAGATACCGGTCGAGGATATTCATGCTGTCCGCCGCCAGAGGCGAAGGGGCCGCCAACCTGACTGCCAGGCCATCAGGGCCATCGCCACTCCAGCCAGCGGGACGTGTACCCACCAGAACCCGACCCACGGAGCCACCGCTTCCTTGGCCACCAGCGAGTAAGCGACACCAAGCAGATTACTGTAGATGAGGTACACCAGGATCGCGTATCCGAGCCTGTCGTAGCGGCTGTCGCGGCCGCCGCTGCGGGCGATAGGAACGGCCAGCAGCGCCAGTACCAGCAGGGAGACCGGTGAAGCCAGACGCCAGTGAAGCTCCGCCAGGTTCTCCGGCACCCGGGTGGCTATCAGATCCGTGGTCAGTACCATCTCGGGATCGTCCGGGGAAACGTCGGCTCTCGGCAGGACCACCGGGATTCCGTGCTCCTCAAAATCGACAATCCGGAGATCAGTGGTTCCGGGAACACCGACGAACCGCCGCCCCTCGTAAAGGATCAATTCGCGCCCGCTGCCATCGGCTGTAGGCCGTTGCACTCCGCGGGTCGCCACCGCCAGCTCGATGGAGTCGCCGCGACGCCTCTGTATAAACACCCCGCGCAGGGATCCGTCTTCGTCCGCTGACCGCGCGTAGAAGACCAGCGAACCATCCGGCGTACTGCGAAATCGATTGGCGGTGATGAGGTTGGCGCGCAGATCCCTCTGGGCCTCTATCTTCACGACATGAGATCGGTATGCGACCACGGGCCGCACGTCGAAAGCCAGCCACGCGAGTATGGCCGCGGTGATGCCGGCGAGCAGCAGGACCGGGCGGTACAGCCTTTTCGGACCCACTCCGCAGGCCGCCATGACCGTCATCTCGCTGTCCCGGTAAAGGCGTCCGAGGGCCAGAACGATGGAAATGAAGACCGCCAACGGGACGAGCACCGTGAGATATTCGATGGTCTTCAATCCCATCAGCTCGAACATGACATCCCGGGGCAGTCGCTCGGCGGCGGCGCGCCCCAGGACCCGGGCAAACTGGGTTCCCACAAGAATAATCAGGAGGACGGGGGTGACGCCGGCAACATTGCGCAGGATTTCGCGGAGAACGTACCGATCGAGAATTCGCGTCACCTGCTTCTGCCCCGTGTTCTTCGCGAGATTATTGTAATCGGATAGACTCTAAGGTTTTTCGGGCTGACCGTCCGCGACAGACCGCTGCCGGCGTCAGCATAATCGTCCGCAGTTTCCTAGACGGCAAAGTTAATGCCTTTGCGGCGGCGGCTCAATCGTAACAGGTAGACGGTTTCTGGCAGGGACGTCATCAGGAGAACACTTTATGGAGTATTTCATACGCAGCGGCGATGCGGCGCGAATCAGGACAGGTTGCCTGGTTGTAGGCGCTTTCGAAGACGGCGGGCGCGGCGCGAAAGGCAATGCCGACCCGCTCAACAAGCTGCTGACAGGAATCAAACGCGCCGGAGATCTGCCGACGAAGATCGGTGAATGCCTGTTGCTCCCGGAACCTGAGGATATGAACGCTCGACGCCTGCTGGTGGTCGG